>JBBDZA010000043.1:19383-19672 GCA_040900425.1 Parcubacteria group bacterium | reverse complement strand
GCTGGTCTATGAGTCGCGATTTATATAAAGACTCAATGGCTGACTCGAGGACCCTTTTGTTTATCTTGCGCCATTCCGAGGCTGTCTCTTTGATAATCCTGAAGTGTTTTTTATTAGAGCGAGTGCCGGCCAGGGCGATGCCTGCAAACAGCAGGAGTAAAACTTTCTTTTGTATCTCGCCTCTTTTCTTCATCTTACTATCTTATCAAACGTACAAAAGACACGCGATAGCGGGAATTTATTACGTTTAACAGATTTAAAAATTTAAATGAGATTTAAATTAAAGACC
>JBBDZA010000043.1:9483-19283 GCA_040900425.1 Parcubacteria group bacterium | reverse complement strand
TTGCAAGAAGTTAATGTCACGCTAATGAGATTTAAATTAAAGACCTTGCAAGAAGTTAATGTCACGCTAATGAGATTTAAATTAAAGACCTTGCAAGAAGCTAATGTCGCGCTGGAGGATGGCCGCTTTGGACATCACACTATTACCGTAACTGAGTCCGACATTGGCTCCTCTTGCGCCGTAGCACGTTTTGCCAGAGTAATAGCGACAGGCGGCTGTCCGCTGGTCGGTGTACGGAGCACCAGTCGTACCCATGATGTCTCTTAAAAAGAGAGCCATGGCCATAATGGCATCTTGAGGGTTCCAAGGATTAGGGGTGGTCACACCGAGAGCCGAAGCCACTTTGCCTTCCATGATATTCCAGGTGGAAGGAATGAATTGCGCGGGGCCCATGGCTCCTCCATAACCAGGCACTCCGACTATGGGACACGATACTTTGGTTGCTAGAGGGTCCCCTCCAAGTTTGCTTAGTATTGACCGAAGGAGAGGCAGGTCGCGGGTAGGGTGAATGCCGTTTTGAAAAACAGTGCCGCTATTGACACTCCTCGTTTCTCCACTCGAGAGGTTAGTGATGATACAAGAGCCGACATTAGCGCCGAGATTCGATTCCTGCTGGAGAATAGCCAGGATAAGGGACGAGGGCACGCCGGTCTTGGAACTAGCAGTCTCCGCGTACTGGAGAGCCGTGCCAAAAGGGATGGCTCCAGCATCGCGGAGCGGAAAGAGGACGGCTCTAATCTGGGCGGCTTTGGCCTGTTTGTCAGCCAAGACCTGGCTGTAAGTTTTTTCTTTGGTTTGGTTTATGGCAAGGAGCGTTTTCTTCTCCGCTTGGTCTACCTCCACTTCTTTTTTGGAAGCTTCAAGGGAGGCCCTGGCCGCCGCTTCAGCCTCCCTCTTTTTATTAAGAACAACCCTCTCGGCCTCGGTCAGGGTTCTGACATTGCGTAATTCAGCAAAAAGATTGGTTAAGGCACGTTCGGTCGAAGCATACGTATCTAAATCCACCAGAAATTCAGAAAGACCTTTATCCGAGAGCATGGCTTCTGCGAGTGAATAAGAATTAAGGTCGTTCGTTCGGCGCAGGATGTCAGCGATGGCGACCTTTCCTCTAGTGATGCGATTGTCTAGTACGGATATCTCTGATTGTTTAACTGCTATGTCTTTTGTCAGGTTTTTAATAGCGATGGACTTGCCTTTGATATTAGCTTGAGCGGCGTTTATCTTGGCGGAGAGGACGGCGATGTCTCTTGAAAAAGAGGCGCTATCCTGCTTTGTCTTGTTGAGCGTCTCCTGCCATTCGGCAATCTCTTTGTTGCAGGCTTCGAGTTCTGCCTCTAGCTGGGAGCGGCTTTTACCAGCTATTTGGTCGGTACAGGCTTCCTGGGCCTGGGAGCGATTGAGGGCAGGCACAATTAAAAAGCCGACAACGAGCATCAATGCGGCAATTATTTGGAAATGATTAAGCTGGGGGTGCTTCTTTAGATTTAGGCTCTTCACTTTCATTGGTTTCTGTAGTTTCTTCTTTACCTTTCTTTAGAACTTCAATAGTAGAGAGGTCGACAGGAGCGACTTCTTCCTCCTTTTCTTCTCGGGGAGCCGATACCAAAGCCACAACCTCTTCTGGATTTTCTTTGAGCTCTACGCCGGCAGGGAGTTTAATATCAGAAGCGATAATCTGGTCGCCAAAATTGGCGAGAAAACTAATATCTATCTCGATGTTATGGGGAAGGTCTTTAGGCATGGCTTCCACTTTAAGCTCATGGAGCACTTTGACGAACATACCGCCGAGATCCTTAACCGCAGGCGAAACGCCGATGAATTCGAGGGGCAGTTCCACCTCCACTTTGTGGCCTTTTTCGAAGACGTAAAAATCGGCATGGCGCGGTGTGCCACTAATAGGATCCCAGTCCACGTCCTGGATTAGACTTTCTTTAACGCCGTCTGGCGTTTCTAAATTGACAACACTTGACTCCCCTGCTTCCTTCCAGATTTTTAAAAAATCAATCTTAGGAATGGAAATCGAGGTAGTTGCTTCCTTTTTACCGTAAAAAACTGCGGGTATCTGGCCCGTTTTTCGTAGTTTTTCTAATTTGTCGGTTTTATTCCGTGTTTCTGCCTTTAAGGTAAGCATACCCCCCAGTTTACCTAATTAACCGCCAAAAAGAAAGCCGCTACTCTGAAGCAATATGCTCTTCGAGGTAAGCCAGAGTGCCAGAGACTTGTCCTGGTAATGAAGCGGGTACCTTTTTGCCGGGATTGAAGATATTGCGCGGATCAAAAATGTTCTTGGTCTCGAGGAAGAGAGCTAGCACTTCCGGCGGGTATATTTTTTCCAAATAAGGGGTGCGTATAATGCCGTCATTATGTTCAGCGGTCGTGGTGCCTTCGTACTTCGCTACCAGATCATAGAATTTATCCGCTACGGCGGTGATTTTTTTACGCTCGCTTTTCTTCCTCAAATCCATAAGCGGAATGATATGGAAATTACCACTACCGGCGTGGCCGGCAATATTGGCCTCGATCCGAGCTTCGTCGAGTATTTTTAGGGCTTTAGGTAGAAATTCCGGTACTTTATCTGTCGGTATGCAAAAATCATCGATGAAAGGAGCAGTCTTTTTATTTTTAACGTGCTTTCTCAAGAGATTAAATGATTCCCGTCGCATGACCCAGAACTTATCTTCTTCAGAATCTTTCTCGATAACTCTCGACCAGACGTTGAAAGGTTTGATAGCTTCTGTTACTTTTTTTATTTTTTCCTTCACTTGCTCCTCGGTGTCTTCGGCTATTTCGACCAATATTATGAGTTTAGGCAAGCCTAGCATCTCTAGTCCTATAAGAGCTTCCGGTAGGAACTTCAAGGCAAAGGACAGAAGACCGACCCCTGCTTTCTGGGCTATTTCTGGCATGAAGTGCACTGCTAGCTTGAGCGTATCTTTATCGAAGGTCTCCAGGCTCTCCGGCTCGAGGGGCAGGATAGCATTGACCACTTGTGGCATTTCATCCCAGGACTTGAAGAAAAGAGCGACCATATCGTGGTGTCGCTTGTTTTCGACTAGCCGCAAGGTCATTTCTGTGACGACACCGAGCGTCCCCTGGGAGCCGACAATAATTTTATTAAGGTCAAAAGTTTGCCCGTCCCAGACATTCCATAAGTAATAACCCGCAGAGTTTTTAGTGACCTTCGGCTTGGCTCTAAGTAAGAGCTCTTTATTATTCTCAACTAAGGTCCATATCTTTCGATAGACCTCGGCCTCGAAATTTCCTTGGGCCATTTTGGCATCAAGTTCAGCTCTCGAAAGTGGTTTAACCATATACTCATTACCGTCGGAGAAAACAACTTTTGATTCCATGACAAAATTTTCCATTTTGCCATAGCGTAAACTTCTTTCTCCGCCGGAGTTATTGGCAAACATACCACCAAGCGCGCATAGATTTTTCGAAGCCGTAAAACACGGCAAAATAAGGTCCTTTTCGAGTGTTTTCTTTTCGAAATCGCGATAAAATACGCCTGGTTCCACTGTAGTTCCCTCTTTTCTGATTTCTCCCAGCTTATTTATATGTTTAGTCACATCGGCGACTATGGATTCGGAAAGGGGTCCGCCCGTCATGTCCGAGCCCGCCGCTCTCATGGTTATAGAGTGACCGGGATTTTCTGCCGTCCACTTGACCAGATTTTGGATATCCTGGGAATCTTGTGGGAACACCACTGCCTGTGGCCTAACTACAAAAAGCGAGGCATCGCGTGAATAAGTCTTGAGGGTCGCTTCATCGTCCAGCACTTCTCCACGGAAAGTTTTTCTTATTTCCTCTCTAAGTATCATAATTCGTTGAATAATTTTAGTCTTCTCCTGACCACTTCTTTCATCTCATCCACCCCTTCCGCCATAAATTTATAGGGAGCAACCTCCTCTGATTTAATACCCTCCTTAATCCCCTCTTTATAAGCCACTCGTAACTCCGTATTGATGTGGATTATTCTAATGCCCGCCTTTATGGCTTCGCGGAATTCTTCGTCTGTGATACCCGAGCCGCCGTGCAGTACGAGTGGTATTCCCACGGCTTCTTTGATGGCTCCGATACGTTCAATATTGAGCTTGGGGTTACCCGTCTTGACCATGCCGTGGACATTGCCGACAGAGGGTGCTAAAAGCCCGATGCCTGTGGCTCTCTCATATTCGAGTGCTTCTTCCGGATTTGTTTGGGTCTCGTCCGAGACTCCTTCTGGAAGAGCCTCTAAGATTTTTGAGGACTGGCCGATAAAGCCGAGTTCTCCCTCCACTAACGCTTCAGGATTTTGCTCGCGGGCGTAGTCAACTATTTCTTTGGTCAGTCTGACGTTTTCTTCAAGTGTTTTGCCGGCCGCATCAATAATAACGCTGTCGACGCCGGCGTCGAGCGCCAGTTTAGCTTTTTCCACTGAATAAGTGTGGTCGGCGTTGAGGAAAACTCTAAGTCCGTCGGCTCTGGCGACTTTGACGAGGGATACAGCTTCACCCAGTCCAAGGAAATCTCTTTCTCCTTCGGAAACCCCTATGATAACCGGTACGTTGAGCTCCTTGGCCACATCTACCACTGCCCTGAAGCCTTCCGAATCCGAAATATTAAAATGGCCGATGGCCACCCTTTTCTCCTCCGCCCAAGCGAGAGCTTCCCGTAAAGTTGTCATTCCCACAATTCTATCATGATATACTTTTCTCATGCATGACCTAGTCTCTATCGGCGACATCGTTACTGATGCTTTTATTAAGCTCAAAGACGCAAGCGTCCACTGCGGTCTTAATCACGAAGATTGCACTATTACCATGGCCTTTGGCGACAAGATACCTTACGAGTCAGTCGAGGTAGTTCGCGCTGTTGGTAATTGTGCCAATGCAGCTGTGGCCGCTTCGCGCCTGGGTCTTTCTTCCGCCCTGGTCTCCAATCTAGGAGATGATCAAAATGGTAAAGAGTGTCTAGAGAGTCTGAAGAAGGACAAGGTAGACACGATTTTTATGAAAACTCACGAGGGGAAGGAGTCAAACTATCACTATGTCCTTTGGTATGAAGACGACCGCACCATATTGGTAAAACACCAGGAATACCAGCGCGCTTTTCCCGAGATTGGGGAGCCGAAATGGCTTTATCTTACTTCTCTTGGTGAGGATGCTCGCGAATTCCATGACCCTATTGCCGGTTACGTCCAAAGTCATCCCAATATTCTGCTTGCCTTCCAACCTGGCACTTTCCAAATAAAGCTCGGCCCAGAAGCCTTAAAAAATATTTACGCTTCAACCCAAATCTTATTCTGTAATGTCGAGGAGGCTGGAAGGATACTCGGCGCTCACACTCTCGGTACCAATGAACTTATCAGACGAATGCATGAACTTGGTCCCAAGATAGTGGTCATTACAGATGGTCCGAAAGGTGCCTACGCTTCTGACGGAAAAGATTACTTGTTCCAGCCGTCATACCCTGATCCTAAACCGCCATTCGAGCGTACTGGTGCCGGCGACGCCTTCTCTTCCACGGTCGTAGCGGCCCTTGCTCTGGGCAATGACCTGCCCACGGCCCTTGCCTGGGGTGCAGTCAATTCCATGTCAGTAGTCCAGGCAGTCGGAGCGCAGAAAGGTTTGCTCTCCCGCGTCCAGATCGAAGAATATTTAAAGAAAGCTCCTCCTGATTTTAAAGCGAGGCCATTGAAATAATTTCAACGCTTCAATAGTTTATTGACTGCTCCAATTATACTTTTAGTATCCATGCCGTAGTGCGCGAGAAGCTCGTCCGGCGTTCCGGATTGGCCGAACTGGTCATCGACTCCGATAAATTCCATGGGTACCGGAACATTTTTAGCCAGGCATTCGGCAACGGCCGAGCCCATACCGCCCCGGATTTGGTGCTCTTCCACAGTGACAATCCTCCCCACTCTCTTAGCGAATAGCGCAATAATTTTTTCATCGAGGGGCTTCACGGTAGAGAGATTCATGACTTCGACTTCAATCCCTTTTTCCTCCAGTTCCTTGGCAGCTTTCAGGGACTGGTAGAGTAGTGCTCCGGTAGCGATAATTCCCGCTTTAGCCCGTCCTCCGCTTGTCGGTTTCCAGATAATTTGGGCCTTGCCTATTTCAAACGGAGTCTCTTTTGTGGTCATGACAGGAGTTTTTTCCCGGGCCAGGCGTATATAAACGGGAGTGCCCGTGTCGACGCTCGCAAGCGTCGCTTTCTTGGCTTCTATGGCATCACAGGGAGAAATAACAATCATCCGCGGAATGACACGTGTAATGGCGATATCTTCAACCGCCTGATGCGTCCCGCCATCCGGTCCAACTGAAATGCCAGCGTGCGACCCTGCGATTTTAACCGGCTGGTTGTTGTAGCAGATGGTAGTGCGTATCTGCTCCCAGTTTCTCCCGGGAGAGAACATGGCGTATGAACTGATGAACGGAATTTTACCCATTGCCGCTAAACCGGAAGCTACGGAAGCCAGGTTCTGCTCGGCCACTCCGAGTTGGATAAAACGGTTGGGAAATTTTTCACTGAACAAATTCATTCTGGTCGATTCCGTCAGATCGGCACAGAGTCCCACAACTTGCTCATTATTTTCACCGGCGGCTAAAAGTCCTTCGCCAAATCCCTGGCGGATAGGCACTTGCTCCACTTTCTCATCAAAGACTTTTGTATTTAATTTTAAATCTGGGTTAAGCATTATTGATGTTCGCTTCTTATTTTACCTCCGAGTGTCCGCAGTTCCGCCAAGGCCACTTCCCCCTGCGAATCTGCCGGCACTTTGTCAGTCGGGCCTTTACCCGGCGGGTTGCCGTGCCAGCGATAATCGCGTTCAAATTCCGGTACTCCCTTTCCGGCTATAGTGTGAGCGATAATGATGGTTGGCTTACTAGTTAGAGACTTAGCCGCCTCAAAGGCATCGGCAATTTCTTCTATATTATGTCCGTCTATTTCGATGACATGCCAGTTCCAGGCTCGCCACTTATCAGAAAGCGATTCGAGGGGCATGATGTCTTCCGTGTAGCCGTCTATCTGAATGTTATTCCTATCGATAACGGCGGTCAGATTGTAAAGTTTTTCTTTGCCACCGAGCATGGCCGCTTCCCAGGTCTGGCCGCATTCTTGTTCTCCGTCTGAAAGTAAAGCATAAATGCGGCGGCTCGATGTCAGTCCGTGGTCAATTTTATCCGCCAGGGCCATGCCCACCGCTTGCGAAAGGCCAGAACCAAGAGGTCCCGAACTCGTTTCTAGCATCGGTAGATATTCCCTGTGAGGATGTCCCTGGAGACGCGAGCCGAACTTACGCAAGGTTTTTAGCTCTTCGACTGGAAAATAACCTGCATGAGCCATCGTCGAATAGAGAACAGGACAAATGTGGCCATTAGAAAGTACCAGGCGATCGCGTTCCGGCCAGTCCGGTTTCTGGGGGTTATGCTTTAAGGCGTGGAAAAAGAGCACGGTGAAAATATCCGCCATGTCGAGTGGTCCGGCCGTGTGCCCAGAGCCTGCCCCGATAAGCGCTTCAATAAGCGAGATACGGATGTTATTGGCTTTTTCCTTGAGCTCGATTAATTTTTCGTCAGTGATTTCCATAATTCTTTAAAACCTGAACCCACGATTAGGGTGTTAGCACCGCAATCTTCGAGCGCGTGGTAGTTCGAAGTATTGATACCGCCATCAACACTAATCGATAACGCGGGAAATTTTTCCCGGACTGTTTTTATTCTATCAAAAATCTGCTCGTCCAACGGGTGGCCCTGGGCCCCTATCTCTGCTATAGACATGAGGTGGAGAAAATCTATTTGCGGTATGAGTGGAAAAACTTCTTCCAGCGGAGTTTGGAGTCGAACCGCCAAACCCATCTTCACTCGGCCCTTGAACTTCTGGAACTCTTCCTTAAGTTCATGGACGATAATTCTTTTGGCTCCCCTTTCTACCCAAAGCTCCATGACCTCTTCCGGCGCTTTAACCATGAGATGGGCCTCGAAAGGAAAGTTATTCTTTTCAGTCCAAATGTCTTCCTCAAGAATATCAACATGCACGAGATTTATCTCCTTCGGGATATCTCCGAGTTTGAGTTCTAAGTCGGAGACACTCGAGGCCAGGATCGCGGGGATAATGTCATTCATGAATGCGCTCCATTTTAAGAATGCGCCTTTTATACTTTTCTGTATCCTTAAACGGAGTATCGAGCCATTCTTTGACTACTACTTTCATATCTTCTTCAGTGATAAACCTAGCTCCCAGAGAAAGGATGTTGGAGTCGTTGTCGGCCCTCGATATCTTTATTACTGATTCCTGGTCTTCGGGTACGACGCACTGTCCTTGGCCATAATAAACTGTGGCCCGGACATCGCGGAATTTGTTGGCCGCCATCCCTTCCCCCTGACCGGAGCCACCGAGGACTATCCCCCTAACTTCATTGGGATGCATCGAAACTTCTCGCGCTACTGGAATAACAAAATCGGGGTAATCGTCTTCTTCATTGTATTCGAAAGGTCCTTTGTCCTCGACTTCGTGTCCCAGTTCTTTAAGAAAAGGGATGAGCTTTTCCTTGAGACCGTATCCAGCATGGTCAGATCCGACAAATATTTTCATACTACTTGATATGGGCACTAAGTTTAATAACGTGGTCTACAAGAGTATGGCAATACCCCACTTCGTTGTCATACCAAGAGAGGACTTTGACCAGATTGCCGCCGACCACTCTAGTGAAGCTTAAGTCCGCAATTGAACCGTAGGGACTGCCCAGAATGTCAGAGGAAACTATTTCTTCATCAGTTGCGGTAAATATCCCTTTCCATCTGTCATCTTGCGCGGCCTCTTTCAAGATATTATTGACCTCTTCAGCCGTGGTATTTCTCTTGGCTATAAAAGTGACGTCTACAAGGGAACCGGCTACCACGGGTACGCGTAGAGCGATGCCGTCAAAGAGACCAGAGAGTTTAGTAAAAGCTTTAGTGACGGCCGTCGCGGCTCCGGTCGAAGACGGTATGATGTTCTGGGCCGCAGCGCGTCCCTCCCTGAATCCCCTTTTGGATGGTCCGTCTACCAAAGCTTGGGAAGCGGTATAGCCGTGTGTGGTATTCAAAACAGCTTTTTCAATGCCTATAGCCTCGTCGAGTATGGCGATGAGCGGACTGCCTGCATTGGTCGTACAAGAAGCGTTGGAGGTAATGAGACAGGTCGCCAATTTTTCTTCATTAACTCCCATGAGGACCGTGGCTCCTTCCACACCCTCCACCGGTTCATCCTTCATAGGAGCAGTGACTATGACTCGTTTAGCTCCAGCGTCAAGGTGGGCCTTTGAACCGGCGTAACTGGCAAAAAATCCTGTCGATTCAATGACTATGTCTATCCCCAGTTCTTTCCAGGGCAATTTAGCCGGTTCTTTCTCTTGGAAAAATTTGACGTCAAAGACACCGTGCCAATTGCCGTAAACCGTGTCGTGTCTCAATAAATACTCGATGTTTTCCCTGTCACCGAGGTCATTGACCGCGACTATTTCGATTTCCGGTCGCTCTAACGCTAATTTATAAAAAGCCCTACCTATTCTCCCCGCGCCGTTTATTGCTATCCTGATAGCCATAATTATTTATAGTGATTTATATTGTACCACAGCCCCAACACCAATATCGTGTCTTTCGCTATATCCGGCCGGAAGTTCTAGAACATATTTAATAGGTTGGTCCGGACGAAAGACTTGGGGGAAAGTTTCTGGCCTGACTTCCTTTTCTATGCCGACAATACGAAAATTTTCGTCAATCCAGACGATGTCAATGGCAAAATGCATGTCCTTCATCCAAAAGCCGTGATAG
>JBBDZA010000043.1:2224-9383 GCA_040900425.1 Parcubacteria group bacterium | reverse complement strand
GGTCGACGATCGCGAGGAGCGCGAGGCTCTAGCGGGCGAGCAACATTGACAGTCAACTTTCTTCCTTCGAAGTCTTGACCATTGTACATGTTGATAGCTGCTTGAGCTTCGTCATCATTTGACATCTCAACGAATCCGAAACCTTTGCTTCTGCCGGTCATGCGATCAATAATAATTGATGCAGATGAGACAGCTCCGGCCTTAGAGAACAAGTCACTAAGAGCCGCTTCTGTCGTGGAATATGGAATTCCTCCGACGTATAGCTTTGTTGCCATTTAACTTAAACTTATTTCCAGCCTTTTAGTAATTCATGTAAGCGCTGGACTTATCTCATTTCTCAACGAGACCTGCCCGATATGCTTCGAATCGAAGCAGGCGGGACCTTACATACTCTTATTATAGTCGATAATCAAAATTTTGTCAAACTGAAAGGGAGCTGGTCAGGCTCCCTTTCCCAACTCGCTGTCAGACTTACCAGCCGGGCGCTATAAATTACCCGTCCTTTCCCACCGTAGGATTTGCTTAGCCAGGCGGTACCGTGTCTTCGGTGTCCATTCTTTGAGAAGCAAATTATGTCCCCTGCTCTCATCTTGTGGAGTTTGATGTATATCTTCTCCTTTAAAAAGTCGGGAGGCTATTGCCAGATAATGCTTTTCTGCTTTGTCGTTAAGTTCTCGGAACAGGTCTCTCGGCGGCTTGGAAGAATCAGCCAGGATTGTTTCCAGAATATCGCCGGCGTCCACTTTCTCCACCGCGTAATGGATGGTAGCGCCTATGCGAGTCGGTTCGCGTCTCATAACCGCGTGCTGATTGGCAATGGCCCCACGATAATAAGGACAGAGTCCCATGTGGAGGTTTATGGCCTTTCGGGCCGTTTTGATAATATGCGGCTCGAGGATGGTATTGCCCCAGATGACTATAAGGTCCGGGGAAAGTTTATGTAAAATTGCGAAAATTTCGTCGTCATTGACCGAAAGAGTTTCCTTGGTTTGGGGCAAGTATCCTGCTTCGTCGGAGAAAGATCCGCTACGCTCCCGGAAATATTCAAGAGTATCCTTGGCTGCCTTATCCAACCGCAAGAGGATGGCGTAGATAATTTCAACAGGCATAGCCTTCCACCCGACAGCTTTATGAAGGCGCTTCAGGCGCTCGAAAAGGGAGTGGTGATTGGGCTTAGGCTTTTGGATGATGACAAGATCTACTTTGCCGCCGGTTTTCTTGTGAAGAGAGTTGGCAAAGGCCCGCTTGGCTTCCCCGGGAATGGTAATTATAACAATGCCCATGTAGTAAAAAGATTATACACGATTACTTCCCCAGCCAATTCTTCAATTTGTCCCAGACTAGTATTCTCATCCCCAATAGTTCGAGGCCTACCAATAGAAGGAAGCCCACGGGCGTAAAAGGCGTCACAATAGAAAGAAGGCCGACGATTACGAGGATAATACCAGCAGCTTTCCTGATTTTAGGATTTTCAGTCCAAATTTTTTTCAAATATTCTTTCACTTTATTTTTATACTGTAGATATCACTGTAACCGGTTTTATTGAAGCCGAAATTGGAAGCCCAGGCGACTATATTGCCGTTCCAGCTCGTACTGACGCGCGGCTGGTGTAATGCCGTTAGCGGCCTGCCATTGAGCAACAGCTCCTCGGGTCAGAGGCCCGAAGTAGCCATAAGCGACGCCCGCTGGCATCTGGAGGTGACCTTTAGAGACGAGGAACTCTTGGAGGAGAGTAACGTCGGCGCCACGTGAACCTAAGGTGAGGTTAGAGGTAAAGTTGTGTGTCTCGGCGGAGGCGGAAGGTGGTGGCAAGAAAACACTGCGGGAAGCAAGCGTGAAGCCAATAGCAAAGGTAACAGCTAGTAGGAGTAATCGATGCACGCCCCATTATAACATCTCTCTAACTCTCGTTCCCTTGACATTTCGAGGCGGTGTATTTTTAAAATAGCTCGAACTGCATTTCCTCGCCACGCAGAGAGCACACACAAATGTTCTTTGAAAAAATAAGAGGAGCTGGTGGCGGCCTGTGGAGATAGTTAACTTCCTTAAATGTAAGATTATGGCCTTCCGCTCGGATAAGACGGTACTGTCCCGGCTGGCGGTCCTCCTGCTCCGTTCTCATTTTCAGTATCAGTTCTTTCAATAGAGTTTTCAGGAATACTTCTTTGCGGTACTGACTCCGTGGGCCGTCCGGTTTGAACGGGTGCCGCTCGTTCTATCAGTTTTGGCGACATTTTATCGATTTCTTTGAGAGCTCGCCGAATTGCATCTTGCGCCTGCTGGGGAGCTTTGCTTTGTATATCAAGCAAAATGTCACGGTGATGAGATGTTGCCCGCTCTACCAATTGCTCAACGGTAGTTTCTCCGGTTTGGAGTCCTTCGGCAAGTGTAGATATCTCTTTGCCAAATTCGGCATATCGTTCAAACTCTTCAAGTGCATCGGCAAAACCGTCTCCATCACTGTCATCGCCGGCTACCGCTTCGCCCTCAATAGTATCAAACTTTATAAATGCGCCCGCTCTCGCTTGTGCAGCCATAAGGCGCCCTTCGGCGGCTCGGGCGAATATATCAACTGCGGCTTCGGGGTCTCTTTGGGCAATGCCGCGAAGCGCTTCGATCTGACCAGTCATGGAGCGTTCTTTGGCGGCCTGAATTGATGCTTTCGCCTCTTCGGGCACTTTCTCGTACACTTCATCAAGCACCGCAAGATGTCGTGTGGTCGCATCGGTTACCTGCGCGAGACGATCAAGACCGCCATTGCCGTCCGTATCTTCGGCGATGCGTTCCGCTCGCTCTTTAGCTTTCGCATACTGCTCTTCATAGAGTGCGACGGCCGCCACTGCTTGCTCATTTCCTTCTTCTGCAAGCACTTTCGCTTCAGCGAGGCGTTCAGCGGCGAGCGCGAGGTAGCGTTCAGCCTTGGCACTGTTGCCAAAGGTGAAGAAAGTACCTACCCCCTCAAAAAATCGTTCGACAAAGAAAAACGGGCTAGCCGGTGTCGTACCGGCAGATGGTTCGCCCTCTTGCGCGAACACAGGACTTGCGAACGCAATGAGTGCGATCGTAAGTGTAATAATTATCGTTTTTTTCATATGTTAATGGTAGTTATTAATAATTGACGTTGTGCTAGATTACCTCCTTTAATTATACCTCACTGACTTCTACTTTGCCATCATATAGAGTAAATCCTGAGTTCATCGAAGGTTGGCGGCAAATTCTTTTTCCAAGACAGAAATTAGTACAGGTCCCATTTGGGAGGCTCGGATAAAATCTGCATGGGAGAAATGATCCAGCCTACGCAATTCTCCACGATACCCGAATTTCGCTGAATCAGAATTAACAACCTTGTCTTCGTCTGAATAATATCCAATAAATTTTTTGACTGGTCCCTTCCCAGTTTGAGGCTGTTTAACTTCGGGCCATTCTCTAAATGCTCCTGAAAATAGATGGTAGAAAAACCTTCTTATCCAAAGTCTTTGCGGCTTTTGTACAAGCGGAGTTCCTGCGGTAATAATGCTCAAATTTATCTGAGGATATTCACGTAAAAGTTTTTCCAGTACCGCACAAGCAACTCTTCCTCCATGGCTATGTCCTAAAATTACTATTTCCTCAACATGGTTTTGGGAAAGCAGCTCATTTTTTATCTTAGTTATCGCCATAGCGACTAACGACTGAAAACCCGATGTGCTTAATCCGAGAGGAATAGCTGTTACCGCATATTTTGATTGGTGATTCTGTAAAAATCCAACCAAGGAGAAAACTCGACTCACTGGACCGAACATGCCGGGCAAAATGATAATCTGATAAGCTTTGTGTATGTTAAATTGACACTCCTTCCGGTTTCCAAAAATGAAATTTTCTACAGATGCTAATATACTTTTCATTCTAACCAACTAATCTTTCGGGTGAGATTTCCTCAACATTATGATGTCAAAAGATTTTCATTCCGTAAAGAAAAACCTTAGCTTTTGCTCATTTCCTTCAAGTTTATTATTTATACCCACTCTTCTGTCTGAACTTATGTTTTGGGGAGTAACTATAGGTCCCCGATCTTCAATATATATTTTATCACCGGTTAAGTCTTCACCATACAAATCCATGTTTATTCCAAAGGATTTACATAAATTTCCCGGTGATTTTGCGAGCTCCTTTACATTTTTAACTTCTTTCACAAAATTCTTCCTCATCAATTCAATACCTTCTTCTGGTATAACTCCTCTGATAAAAACCACTTCAGGAATGCTTTCTTTGTTTACCACAACTGCAAATTGGTGATGAATTCCATAAATAACGTAAACATAAGCATAACCCCCTTCGCGATACATTACTTCCGTTCGAGCAGTTCTTTTATTCCCGTGGGATACTTTGTCAGAAAATGCGGGATATGCCTCCACGTCAATGATTTTTCCAGAAATTTTACCTTTCGGAGAATTAAAAACCAGATATTTACCTAAGAAATCTTTAACAATGTTAAATGCTGGCTGTTGATAAAAGCTTTTAGGTAATTTCTTCATCTTAGTTTCAATTAAATTTCTAAGCATCGTTCATAGCGGTTTCTCTTGGCTCTACTGAGTGTGGCGGTAAATTTTTCATTTCCTAATTGGCGGTATGTTCTGGACAAAGTTCGAATGTGTTTTGGCGGAAGCGGAGAGATTCGAACTCTCGGTGGGTTGCCCCACGCCACGTTTCCAACGTGGTGCACTAGACCACTATGCGACGCTTCCGTGATCTAAAGTCTAATTTATATCATAATTTATGAATAAAATCCCAAAAGTGGTAATTACTCGCGACCACAAGTAATTACCACTTCATAGTATATGAATTAAATAACTCTAAATTTGTGCTTGAGATCAAGTTCATTATCTATATGTTGGGCTTCTATGTATCTAACGAAGCGTCTTACATTATGGAATTCTACTAAGTATTCAACTTCTTTCCTGCACTCAAATGGCAATATAAATACTGAATGTTGTAGTTCTTTAAAACTGAGTCTTTTAAGATGATAGCGCAAGTTCTCTCTGATCTGCTTTAGTTTCTCTGGTATATCAAATATCACTATCCGCCACTTTTTATCCCATGGATGTCTTTTGACAATGAGATTATCAAGATCATAAGTTAGTGCTATTTTTTTTCCGTTTTCTGAAAGTATTAAAGTGGTAGTATTGTCTTTATTATTTTTTTGACTAACTAACTTTGATTTGTAAAGCGAATTAATTGCTCTTTCTAATTCCCTTTTATTTATCTCTTGCCACCCTTCAACTACAGTCTTAATTATTCTTATATGTGTTCTGGAAGATCTAGACAGACTTAAACTCAGGCCCGCTAGTAAGAGAAGCAGAACTTTCTTTTGAATATATCCTGTTCGCATAATATATGTAGTATATCAGGAAAATTTTTAAAGGTGGCAATTACTGGCGGCCGCTGATAATTACCACTTTTAATTTTTTCTGTGATTTTCTACTCTTTAATATTTCATTAATTTGCTCTATTTCTTGTTGTATACCATCAATGAAATCGTAGTTATTTACTTGGTCGGTAGTAATCCAGGCAAATTCGGTGGCATCAAGATCGAGTTTCACCTCACCAGAAACATAAGGCGCAAAATAAGAGAGGCATATTATCCTTGGTCTCCATGCACTTCTCAAACTCCTCTTTGTTAAGGTTATTGGGGTCCATGTTGGGAAGTACCACCGGTCAGGGCTAGAATCCTTTCCTCGAGCGGAGGATGGGTCATGAAAAGCTTATGAAAACCGGAAGTTTTCTTGGAACTGAACGGATTAGCAATAAAAAGATGGGCCGTGGCGTTATTGGCGGAACGCATTGGCATTGGAGCGGCACTAATCTTCCGGAGAGCGCCCGCCAGACCTTGTGGGTAGCGGGTCAGGAGCGCGCCGGTGGCGTCAGCCAGGAACTCGCGCTTGCGGGATATGGAGAGTCGGATAAGGGTAGCGATAATGGGAGTTAAGATAGCCAAGGCAATGCCGACTATAAGCAGAATTACTCCGGCATTGCCACTTTGTCTTTGACGGCCGCCGCCCAATATCTGCGAGCGTAAGAACAGGTCAGAGAGAAGGGCCACGAAGCCGACCATCACTACAACAATGGTCGAGATGAGCATATCGCGGTTGCCGATGTGAGAGAGTTCGTGAGCAATAACACCCTCAAGTTCATTTTTCTCCAAGATGGAGAGAAGTCCGGTGGTAACACAGACCACGGCGTGTTCTTTGTTTCTACCGGTAGCGAAGGCATTGGGCGCCGGGTCTTCGATAATATAGAGTTTGGGCATGGGAAGCCCCGCCGTGATAGCGAGATTCTCGGTAGCGTTCCAGAGATCGAAATACTCCGCTCTGGTGACAGGCTTGGCTTTGTGGAGCTTAAGGACGATCTTATCGGAGAACCAGTACGAAAAGATGTTCATCAGGATGGCAAAAATGACCGCGAAATACAAAATGCCGGGGCTTTGATAATAAAAGGAAATGAACCAGCCTAAAAGTATCACCAGTATAAAAAAGGTGGTCATCAAAAACCACGTTTTCCAAATATTCTTGTCCTGGTGAGTATAGAGATTAGTAGACATTAAAACTTAACCTCGACTGGATTTCTGGCGGCTTCATCCTCAAGTTGGAAGAATTCCATTTTAGAAAAGCCGAAGATGCCAGCTATGACGTTACTCGGAAATGACTCGACTTGTGTATTGAGGTCACGAACATTGGTGTTATAGAAACGGCGTGCCGCCTGGATTTTATTTTCAGTATCGGAGATTTCTTTCTGGAGTTCGAGAAAATTTTGATTGGCTTTGAGGTCTGGGTAAGCTTCCGCGATGGCAAAAATAGATTTGAGGGCGCCAGTAAGCATGTTTTCGGCCTGGCCTTTTTCAGCCGGGGAACTTGCAGACATGGCAGCAGTTCGGGCCTTAGTGACGTTTTCGAAAACACTCGATTCGTGTGAGGCGTATCCCTTAACCGTACTGACGAGGTTAGGTATGAGGTCATAGCGACGCTTGAGCTGAACGTTGATATCGGCCCAGGCTTCCTTAGCTCTGTTAATGAGACGGACAAAACTATTGTAAGAAAGCGCTATCCAGATAATGACTACAGCGACAATTGCAAGAACTATAAGTATTGGTGACATGCCTATATTATAGCACTCTTAGTAGTCC
>JBBDZA010000043.1:0-2124 GCA_040900425.1 Parcubacteria group bacterium | reverse complement strand
TGCAAGAACTATAAGTATTGGTGACATGCCTATATTATAGCACTCTTAGTAGTCCCCGCCACCGGACCGGCGGGCAGGCATTCCACCTAATAATCCATCCCCGGATTTTGCGCACCGTCATTTTTTTCTTCTTTCGGTTCGTCCGCAATGGCCGCTTCGGTGGTCAGGAGGATAGCCACAGCAGAGGACGCGTTCTCCAAAGCGCACCTTGTTACTTTGACCGGGTCAATAATGCCGGCTTCAAACATATTTTCCACAAATTTACCGGCGAGGGCGTCGTAGCCGAAATTGGGAGCGCCATTTACTATCCGGTCCAGGACCACTCCCCCTTCTTCCCCGGCGTTTTCGGCGATTTGCCGCAACGGTTCTGTCAAGCTAGATTCTACTGCAGTATACCCCGCCCAGAATTCGACCTCTATTTTATTTTTCAGATCAACTTTTCTCGCCGCAAATTTTTCTTTTAGCTTCTGCGCTACTTTGACTAAGGCACTGCCGCCACCTATAACTATCCCTTCGGCTATAGCCGCTTTAGTGGCATTGACGGCATCCTCTATCTTTAACTTGAGATATTTCATTTCAGTCTCGGTGGCGGCCCCTACTCGAATCACGGCCACGCCGCCGGAGAGCTTCCCAATGCGTTCATCAAGCTTCTCGACGTCGAATTTAGAAGTAGTATTTTTCCTTTGAGCCACAAGACTTTCTATCCGTTCCTCTATCTCCGACTTTTTACCCTTGCCACCGACGATAATGGTATTGTCCTTGGTTGAGACTACTCGCGAGGCTTTGCCGAGCATGCTAAGCTCCGCGTTCTCGAACTTGATACCCAGCTCTTCTGAAATGACTTTAGCTCCGATAGTGGCAGCAATGTCGCCTAGTATTTCCTTCTTCCTGTCACCATAACCCGGTACTTTAACTGCCAGAACGTTAAAACTGCCGCGTAATTTGTTGACCACGAATGTAGTGAGGGCTTCTCCGTCAACATCTTCGGCGATGATAACTAGGTCTTTTTTACCACTAGCCGCTAACTTTTCGAGGAGTGGCAGAATTTCTTTAATGGTGGAAATTTTTTTGTCAGTCACTAGAATAGCCGGATCACGATATTCCGCTTCCATGCGTTCCGCGTTGGTGATCATATAGGGTGAAAGGTAACCCTTATCAAATTCGAGCCCTTCTACAATTTCTGATTCCACCCCGAATGACTGTGATTCTTCGACCGTCACCACCCCGTCTTTGCCTATCTTCCTGATAGTCTCGGCAATAATCGCCCCTATTTCCCCCGATTCGGCGGCAATGGTGGCTACTTGCCTGACCTCCTCATCAGTCTTGATGGGCTTAGCCATTTTCTTGAGCGCTTCTATGGCATCGCGTGTCGCCTCCTCAATACCTCGGCGGATGCCCATAGGACTGTGGCCTAATAGAGAAATCTGAAAACCCTTTTCCACAAGAGCCTGCGTAATAACGACTGAAGTGGTAGTGCCATCTCCCGCGGTGTCATTAGTTTTGGAAGCCACTTCTTTAACTATCTCGGCACCCATATTCTCAAACTTGTCTTTGAGAGTAATGTCTTTGGCAATAGTGACACCATCATTAGTGATAATCGGTGCACCGTAACCTTTATCTAGCACAACATTCCTGCCACGAGGTCCAATGGTGATTTTGACCGCATTAGCCACCTTGTCTACTCCACGCTTAAGTGCTGAACGGGCGTCCTCGTTGAAAAGAATTTGTTTGGCCATTGAATTATTTAATGACTGCTAAAATGCTCTCTTCTTTGAGTAGGTATAGCTCCTCACCCCCTTGCTCTACTTCGTCATAGCCATATTTAGAGAAGACCACAATATCTCCCACTTTGAGGCGTATGGGCACGAGCTTGCCGTCAATTAATTTACCCTCCCCTACTGCTAAAATTTTGCCCTGGGCCGATTTTTCTTTAGAAACAGTATCAGGAATGATAATGCCGTAATGATTCTTTTGCCCTCCCTTAACCTCGTCTTCGGTAAAAGGTCGCACTAGAACCCTGTCGCCGAAGGGCTTTATTTGCACTTTCGCTGATTTTGTTTGTATATTTTTCTTTTTCATATCATTTTAAAAATTTTAATTGCCCTAGCATTGTATATAAAAAAT
>JBBDZA010000042.1:0-2888 GCA_040900425.1 Parcubacteria group bacterium | reverse complement strand
AGTAAGAATAGCATTTTATAGAGACAACCAGTCAAGGAGGGAGGTGAGAAACATGCCGGAGGGATTTTCGTTCCCCGTGGAAGACAAGGACTTCAGGAAGTCCTCGCGAAGTCGCATCATCACCTGGTGCGTCGAGGTCGCAGTGAAGCCCGAAGGGGTGGCGCTACGGGACAGCAAGAACCACAAGGGAGGTACCCTGTTCTTCAACAACGCCGAGTGGAAGGCGTTCACCGGAGGAGTGAAGGACGGCGAGTTCGACATCGTCGGCTAGTGCACTGGCGTACAAGTGTCCGGGAGGACACGAACAAGGAGAAGCGCGAAACGTGCTTCTCCTTGTTATGTTTATGATAAGCTTGCAACGACAATAAAATGAGTATCGTAAGGGCGAAAAAAATTCAAAAAAAATATGGGTCGCTGGTTATACTTTCCGACCTCTCTTTTTCTATTGAGAGAGGGGACAAGGTCGCACTGGTTGGTGACAATGGAACGGGTAAAACAACATTATTGAAAACAATAGCCGGACTTGAAGAGCCTGATGGAGGTGCACTGGAAATTGTTCATGGTGTGCGCATCGGGTATCTTCCACAAGATACAAGCCTATCGAAAAATGAGACAATCTCTGGTTATTTAAAGTATGTTTCTGGTATCAGTATGTTAGAGAAAAAAATGGCAGAACTCTCAACACAGACTGATGATCCTCAAGCGGTAAGACATTACGAGGAGATGAGAAAGGAATACGAACACATTAATGGATACGCCTTCGAGCACCGTGCAAAGATTATGCTAGCCGGTTTGGGCGTTGATGATGTAGACCTCCATAATAAAACACTTAATTTAAGCAGTGGACAAAAAAGTAAGGTGATATTGGCTGGTATTTTGCTCAAGGGTGTCGATTTACTCCTTCTTGATGAGCCTACAAATAACCTTGATCTACCAGCATTAATCTGGCTTGAGAACTTTATTCAAAAAACCGATGCGGCATGTATTGTCGTTTCCCACGATCGCCGATTTCTTGATCGCACGGTTGGGAAAATTTTTGAGCTTAATCGGCATACACGCGAACTCACTATCAATAAGGGCACATACAGTGATTACTTAGAAATGAAAAAGAAAAAGATAAGCAGACAAAAAGAAGAGTATCGCTCTCAACAAGAAGAAATTGAACGGTTGGAAGAAAGTGCTCGTAAAAAAAAGACTGATGCCACCGCAGGCTCACACTGGAAAGGGACAGATAATGACAGGATGTTAAAAGGTTTTAAGCGAGAAAGGGCTGCCGGATCTTTTCGCACTGCCAAGACGATTATTAAGCGGATTGAACAGATGAATAAATTAGAGAAACCGATTAATAGTAAACCGTTGGCTATTAAACTCAAAGCAGAAACTAATTCCAGTACTCTGGATGTCGAGATCTCTGATCTTATTGCTGGATACCAGGGTCGTTTCAGGATTGGTCCGATTTCTCTTGAAGTGCGTTATGGAAGCAGGATCGGGATAATGGGTCTTAATGGGAGTGGGAAATCAACCATATTAAAAACTCTCACCGGTCAACTGCCGCCGCTTAACGGTAAAATCAAGATTGGTTCTGGCGTTAGGATTGGGAATATGATGCAGGAACACGAAACACTCCCTCGCGACGCGAGCCCTCTGGATATCTTAATGAAGAGCGGTGAATTGAGTCAGTCAAATGCATATTCTGTATTAGCCCATTTTGGCTTTAATGAGAAACAGGCGAAATTAGCCGCAGGTACATTAAGCCCTGGAGGACGTGCTAGGCTTCTTCTGGCCTTGTTCTCGATACAATCCGTCAATATGCTTGTTCTCGACGAGCCTACGAATCATCTTGATCTGGATGCACTCGAAGCTCTTGAAGAAATGATAAAAACATACGAAGGCACAATACTTCTCGTGTCGCATGACCGGTACTTTTTAGAAAAAGCCTCTCTGGATACAGTTTATATTTTATCCAACGGACTGCTTAAGAGAATTCCTGATTACAAAGAATATATAATCTCCGCGGAAGGCAAAGCAGAGAAGCTGCTTAAATTACTCTAGTAAGATTAGAATAAAATTCCCGTCCAGTAGTTTATTCAGTAAGGAACTATCAAATTTAAGTGCGTCTTAAGCAATATATTTCGTTGGCGAAGGTTGGTACGAAAAGTGTTTCAAGCCCCGCTCTAAGTCCGTTCACATTCCAGGAGATGATTGTTGGCATACCTATCTAAATAATTTACCACGCACAGGCTCACCCACAACTGAGACCAATCTTAAGCTCCTCGTCATGGGAAAGAAACATGAAATGGATACGGTATGTTTTTCCCACTGTTATCCCTGCTTCGTGCTCGTCTTTTAATCCCACATGGAAATGGTCGTATAAAGGAGCACTGTCAGTGAGGCCGAAAAAGGAAGGGGCGAGACCCCAACCAGGGAACTCTTTTCCCACCATACGAAGTCCAATCTTTGATTCAGGAACCTCGTACTCAATGGAGACTATACGGTATCCGTAAACGCCATAAATTGGACCGCCGTTTTGTATAGCCTCCGGTGTCGCATAGTGTTCCATTTCTCCGGTTGGCTCACCGTTTTCATTGCGTGTTATTTCTGCTTCGGAATGAACATGTGCCACGGGAATAACATCCTGAGGTAAATCCTCCAGGGTTAACGTGCGTATCGCCAGCGTTTCCTTGTTCGAAACAAACAATACTACCAAAATGAGGCCTAAAAAGGCGGTGCCAATAACCAAAAGTGATTTGCGTGTGATAAACATACTTTTATTTTACTTACTCATGCCTCAAACAGTATATCTCGTTTGCAAAGGTAGGTACAAAGAAACGTTTTGTTTCCGGGTTATAGGCGCTTTTAGTAGTAATTCGTTCCGTGGCTTGAAAAAA
>JBBDZA010000041.1:1699-2917 GCA_040900425.1 Parcubacteria group bacterium | reverse complement strand
GTTTTCTCATCCTCTGACGGCACGGCTCTTAGTGAGCAGATGAGAATTACCTCGGCCGGAAACGTCGGGATAGGGACGAGCACTCCTGCCCAAAATTTAGTGATAAATGGGTCACCTGCGTTAGACGGCTCTGACCCCATAGAGATTGAGATGTTCTCCACCAGAGATTCTGCCTCGTACACGGCGGGGGCTGCAATGCACCGAATCAATTTCAATTCAAATGACGGCAGTGGTGGGGCGGGGACGAGAGCCAAGATTGAATCCCTGGTCATAGACACCACCTACAACGATTCCGCCCTTTCTTTCTACACCACGAGTGCTGGTTTTGGTGGGCTTACCGAACAGATGCGTATTGACCACACGGGTAACGTGGGTATCGGGATAGCCGTGCCAGCCGAGACACTGCATGTGGCCGGTACGGCCCAGATTACCACCTCGGTCGCCGTCACAGACGACCGTACGCTCTGTACAGCCTCGGCCTCGGGCAAGATTGAGTTCGTCAACGGAGCTTGCGGAACATCCTCTCTCCGTTACAAGCAGAATATAGAGAGCTTAAGTTATGGGTTGAATGAAGTTTTGGAGCTTAACCCTGTGTTCTTTGAATATAAGGACGCGGCGAGTGCCATTGACCGCACGAAAAGAAGGATAGGCTTTATCGCCGAGGAGGTTAATGAGGTCATTCCGGAGGTGGTCATCTGGCAGGGCGGGATAGTGGAGAGCATTGACTACGCCTTCCTCACCTCCCTTCTCGTCAAATCGGTGCAGGAGCTTTCTCAAAAATTTGATGACGTTTGGGGCGACACTTTAGCCCGACTTTCTGACTGGGGCGTCACTGTGACAGAGACGTTTACCCGCATCAATAATCTTTTTGCCTCTACTCTCCATATTGAAAATCAACTTTGCGTAGACGACGTCTGTATTTCCAAAGAGAACTTGAAGGCGTTACTAGTACAGTACGGCGGAGTTTCGGTCAACGCCCACAGCTCTGGCGATTCGGATACCTCCAGTCCTTCCAGTGATAGTGAACCTTCACCGACAGTAGAGGAAGAGGAACCTGCTCCGGAAGTGTCGCCGGAACCGGCCCAAGAAGAGCCCGTCGTCGAGGAGACGGTGGTGGAAGAACCCGTTTCCGAACCGGTGCCAGAGCCAGTAGAGGAATTGTCAACAGAATCGACTACAGAATCAACCGTGGAAGCAGAGGAGACATTGACAGAACCG
>JBBDZA010000041.1:0-1599 GCA_040900425.1 Parcubacteria group bacterium | reverse complement strand
ACAGAGGAGTCGATAAACGGGATATTTTTAAGGATATGAAAGACCTCGATCGTTTTATAGAAAGCATCCAGACTTTTAATCAAGTCGATGGAATAGGCAGTCTGGAATTACATCGTAAATTATCAAGAACTCCTAAAGCTAAAATGAGAGCTTTAGACTCTCGAGGCTCAGAGCCACTGGTAGCCATAGTCGCTTTCTGTCTAAATCCAAACCACTTTCATTTTATTCTAAAGCAACTTATCGATGGTGGCATCGCTAAATTTATGCAAAAGTTGCTAGGCGGTTATACTTACTATTTCAATGAGAGACATGAGCGTTCGGGCTCATTGTTTCAAGGGACATTTAAGTCCAAACTGATCAAAAGTGATGAGTATTTTAGAAAAATATTTGCGTATGTAAATCAAAATCATTCTGTTCACGATATACCAGAGAGCAAGTCGCACCTCATCTTTGCAAGTGACAGAGAGTATGAGAGAGATTCTTTTGATATTGTCGATAAAACGGAAGGGCAAGAGATATTAAGAGTATTTGGCGGGAAAAATAATCTCAAAAAGCATTGTAAAGAGACTATAGCGATTATTAGAAGCGAGCGAGGAGGAAAGACTACGTTAGAAGAGCCTGACGAACTACCCCTGTGAGAGTCTAAAGCTCTCACAAGGGTGCTAGCATGTTAATATGATTCGATGGAAACCAGGATTGTTAAAGAGAAGATAACTCGCGCTCGTCTTAAGGTTTTGGCTCCAGTAGAGTGGGGCGGCCTAATTAAGGCGGCAGTTGACCTGGAGCAAGAAATCATAGGAGTGGGTGGAGAGTTTCATTCGGAAATAGAGGCAAAACTTATTACAGAGGAGCATTCTTTGAGAGAAAATACTTGGGGTATTAATTTGGATCTAAACCAATCTAAAGAAAGTGAAAGTTTTGTCGAATTTGATTCGATGATTAATTTGAAACCTCTGCTTGGAAACAAAAGCCGCGATGTTCTGAACCCGGAAACCAGGAAAAGGATAAAAATTATAATTGATAGGTTAATCTCAGATTAAATGGTAACGGAGAATCTTTTAAACTCGTGGCAGAAGATGAGCTTAATAGAGCAGTTGGGCAACATTGGAAGTGAAGTCGGTAGGGCCGCTAAATGGGAAAATAAAGATGAAAGTCGATTTTACATCGCTGTGGAAAAAGGCTTGGATTTGCTTGAAGCGACGATTAAAGACAGTCGCTGGGGAAGCAAGAATAGAGAAATAATACTAGCCAAAGAACTTTTTGCCGACGCAGTGCTCGGAGGCAAGGAATATAAGACCAGCTTAGCCGATATGGAAAAATATTTTATGCAGTTTGCGATGCTGGCGATGAAATAAACAAAAAGTTCCGCTTTCGCGGAACTTTTTGGGTGTCTATAAGC
This sequence comes from Parcubacteria group bacterium, assembly GCA_040900425.1. Taxonomy (GTDB): domain Bacteria; phylum Patescibacteriota; class Minisyncoccia; order Phycocordibacterales; family Zambryskibacteraceae; genus UBA5004. The sequence goes on along the minus strand of JBBDZA010000041.1, from coordinate 200 downwards.
CGAATTCTGTAATCGATAGTTATTTATCTGTGATTCTAATCGCTTAGAACCTATAGCGGCACAAATGTCCAACACCGAGTGTTGGACAAGTACGGCCTTGCATTCAGGTAAGAATTTTGCCGTTTCAGCCGGACTTAACCGGGTCGTTTCTGCTCGCATCTCTATCCTTGCGGACGACAGGCGTTACCTGCTACCTTCCC
>JBBDZA010000040.1:0-3041 GCA_040900425.1 Parcubacteria group bacterium | reverse complement strand
AGCAGGGGACTCATAATCCCTTGGTCGTTGGTTCGATTCCAACCCGGCCCACCAAAGAATCAGGGTGTTGCGCTGAGCCGTTGGGCGAGCACGCCCGCACAGTCCCCGCATAGGTCCCCGTATCGCCTTGAGCGGGCTCTCTTGAGCCGGGGCCTGACCGTCCCAGCGCGATCGCCGACCGGCACAGCCGTGTGAGTGATCACTAACACCACGGGGTGGGGGCAGTCGCCAGGCCCCCGCACCCCGGGTGCCCTCCGTTCTAGTACCGTTACCTCCGACCAATGTTGCCGATTCTGGGCGTCTGAGGGGTAGGGGCTCTCTCTCGGTGGTCGACCCGATGTGAATTGGGTTGGATAACGAACCGAAGTTGCAGGACAGCAAGACGAAACTGCCGGACCCGCAGCCTTTTTGGCGGCGGGCCACCGGGGTTTCGAGATGAGTGAATTGAAGCCAGTTGCAACCACCAGGCTTGGGGTAGCGGACTGGGCCAAGGATTGCCAAGGAGTATTGGATGCCTAAAACCAAGAAACAAAGTGCCGCTGGTCACAATCAATTGGCTAAGTGCCCCTCCGGCATCAAGGGCTTCGACGAGATTACAGAAGGCGGGGTTCCGAAAAATAGAACCACTTTAATTTGTGGAAGTACCGGCTCTGGAAAAACCCTTTTCGGGATTGATTTTTTAATCAATGGTGCGGTCGATTACAACGAGCCAGGCATCTTCATGTCATTTGAAGAGACAGAAGATGAACTTTATAAAGACGTGGATTCTCTCAACCTGGATTTACAAGGGCTTGTTTCACAAAAAAAGATTCTGCTCGCATTTGTTCTTTTGGAGCGCAGAGATATTCAGGAGAAAGGTGAATTTAATCTTGAAGGATTATTCATTCGTTTGGAAGTTGCCATTGATTCGATCGGCGCCAAACGCGTTGTTTTAGATTCCATTGAATCTCTATTTGCGGGAATCACCGATGCCGGCATTCTTCGCTTAGAGATCAAAAGACTTTTTCGATGGCTTAAGGAAAAACAAGTTACGGCAATCGTCACCGGCGAGTTGGGACAAGGCTCTTATACTCGCCATGGCCTGGAAGAATACATTTCCGATTGCATCATTCTCCTGGACAACAGAGTCAGGGAACAAATTGCCACCCGCAGGATCCGTGTCGTTAAGTATCGTGGGTCAAATCATGGGACAAACGAATATCCATTCGTAATTGATAAAGATGGACTGTCGGTAATTCCCATCACTTCTGCAGGACTCGATCAACCAGGCACAAACGAAAGAGTTTTGACAGGAATTCCATCTTTAAACAAAATGTTCAATGGTCGAGGTTATACCAGAGGCAGCACGGTACTCGCTTCAGGTACCGCAGGAACCGGAAAAACGAGCCTCGCGGTCGCATTCGCGATAGAAACGTGTAAACGTGGAGAACGTTGCCTTTTCCTGTCGTACGAGGAATCGGCAGGGCAACTCGTTCAAAACATGAGTTCCATCGGTTTTGATCTGGCACCATTGGTTAAAAAGGGACTGTTAAAGATTGTGTCTACCAGGCCTTCCTTTTTTGGTTTAGAGATGCATCTACTCGATTTATACAAGGTCATTGCAGTCTTCAAACCAGAATCCGTTGTCATCGATCCCCTGACCAGTCTCCTAGGGCAGGGGAACCAACTTGAAGTTCAATCCATGCTGACTCGCATGATTGATGTTCTGAAATCCAACGGCATAACCGGTTTTTTTACCAGTCTTGTTTCTTCAACCGAACAAAATGACACGAGCGGGGAAATCGGCGTCTCGTCTTTGATCGACACTTGGATCGTAGTGAGAGAGTTGGAAGAAGATGAGGGTAAAAGACGCATTCGTGGAATTTACATTGTCAAGTCTCGCGGCATGGGCCACTCCAGTGACGTCCACAAACTTATTATGGGTGATGACGGACTGAACATAGTACCAATGGATGCTCATGCTACTTCCAGCGCCGATCAGAAGAGGAAGATTGGTAAAAAGCCTTCTGTGGGACGTCAATTAAGCAAAAAAGGGTGACGGTACCTGATGAAAATCAAGCGACTGACATACGCATGGGCTCATCACCTCCTAGCTTCATTGCCGGCATTGGCGGCTCAGCCGGAGCTCTTAGCGCATATAAGGCGCTTTTGGAGGCCCTGACATCTAATACAGGTATGGCCTTTGTCATTGTTTCTCATCTTCACCCCGACGCCCATAGTTACCTGACTCAAATTCTGTCGCGGCACACGAAAATGCCAGTCATGCTGGCTTCCAAGGCGATGCCGATCGAGGCAAATCACGTCTACGTGATTCCTAAGAACTCGGATCTTACAATTGAGGGCAATGCCTTCAAGGTCGTCTTCCCGCGTACCAGGAGGGGCAGGCAGATTGATTTATTTTTTATTTCTTTAGCAGAAGCCATGGGGGCGCGTGCGATCGGCATCATCTTCTCTGGGTATGAGGGCGACGGTACTGAGGGATGCAAGCACATCAAGGCAAAGGGAGGCAAAACCTTTGCTCAGGACAGTTCTGCCGAAGTAGGCAACATGCCCCTCAGTGCCCAGGCTGCAGGCGCTGTTGACTTCGTACTGACACCCGACAAAATCTCGGATGAGCTGGCGAAGATCGGTGCGCGCTACATACAGGATAAGGGCGTGGAAAACAATCAAAAAAAAGAACGGACGAATCCTTCGAAAAATAAATAAAACCATCGAAGACGAAGCAGACGAGGCAGTGCGTCTCAATCGACGTACCGCGGATGAAGATCGCGACAGTAAGCGGGCGAAAATAGATGTCAAACAATCCGAATCCCGCCTTGCCTTAACTGGCAGCCAGTCCTCCCGGTCGGACGATATCGGTGTGGTTCAGGAGCGCAGCAGGTCTGATGACGCCCAGAACGTGCAGCGAACTGAAGAAGATCGAGTCCATTTCCTGAAACGTTTTCAGAAGCGATTGATCGCTGCCGCTGACTTGCCCAGGTTCTTAAGACCAATCGTAACTTGAGAGAATGGCTTCCGCTCACCAGCGAGGAGCCCATGAA
>JBBDZA010000039.1:0-3250 GCA_040900425.1 Parcubacteria group bacterium | reverse complement strand
AACCAGCTATTACCAGGCTCGATTAGCTTTTCACTTCTTATCACAAGTCATCCGAAGATATTGCACGGTCTACCGGTTCGGGCCTCCCAGAACCTTTCGGTTCTGTTCACCCTGCTCATGACAAGCTCGCTCTGGCTTCGGGTCTTTAGCAGACTACAAACCCTTCGATTGCTCTCAGGGTAAACGCGCTATTCACACTCGGTTTCCCTATGGCTCCACGCTTTATAGGCGCTTAGCCGCGCAGTATGCTAAAACTCGTTGGCTCATTCTTCAATAGGCACGCCATAGAGGTCCAGCCTTGCGGCCAAACCTCGTTGACTCCTTGTAAACATATGGTTTCAGGTCTATTTCACCGCCCTTTCGGGCTGCTTTTCACCTTTCCCTCACGGTACTAGTTCACTATCGGTCTCCAAGAGTATTTAGCCTTACCGGTTAGTCCCGGCACATTCCCCCGAGCTATTCATGTCTCGAGGTACTCAAGGACGGTAACAAAAGAGATGTCTGATTTTCGGCTACGGGACTATTACCCACTTGGGTGCTACTTTCCAGAAGCTTCGCCTAACCAGATATTTTTTAACTCTTCTCTCAACCGAAGTTGAGACATTACCACCTTATAACCCTCAGCATCATTCCCACGGCACCACTAGAGATGCGGTGAGAATGAAACTAAGTTTGGGCTGTTTCGTTTTCGCTCGCCGCTACTAACGAAATAACAATTGTTCTCTTTTCCTCCAGTTACTGAAATGTTTTACTTCACTGGGTGCGTTCCCTATCTAATTGATAGGGTGTCCAGCACATATTGCTATGTGCTGGACGGGTTCCCCCATTCGGACATCTACGGATCAAAGGTTGCTAGGCACCTCCCCGTAGCGTATCGCCGCCAAGCCACGTCCTTCATCACCTTCTTGGAGCCAAGGCATCCACCATACGCCCTTAAATTTCCTATTAGGAAACTTAAAAACCACTTACTAATTTTCTTTGAGTCGTTTCTTCGCCCCGTCCAGGCGCGAAGAAACTCCTGCTCTGTCCTGCTAAATGAAATCAATTTCATTTAGCTTTTCATTCCACCGCTCTACAATCAGCGAGTGGAATTCTTTGTTCCATCTCCAGATGCGAAAAGACCCACTTGGTCCAAACATCCGGGATGGTATTCAGTTGTCAAAGTTCAGGCCTAGAAAGAAAGACCCCGCTTTTTTCAAAGCGGGGTCTTTCGACATTTCGATAACTACAAGTTACCGCAACCGCTTTGAATAAAGTTGTGAATTTCTAAACATTTCTAGGTAGTGACCATACTATACCCTATCAATTGAGGTGTCAACAATAAGGAACCGAGGGTGGAAAATAGCCAAAATAGCCTTATTTTTCCTCAAGATTTAGGCACACCGAGTTGATGCAATATCTCTTGCCCGTACCGGTCGGTCCGTCATCGAATAAATGACCCAAATGAGCCCCGCATTGCTTGCAGAGCACTTCCGTGCGTTTCATCCCGTGAGAGTCGTCTTCTTTGAGCTCGATGTTCTCCAAATTAGCCGGTTCATCAAACGAAGGCCAGCCAGTGCCGGAATCAAACTTAGCATCCGACTTGAAGAGTTCCGCCCCACAGCCTTTGCAGGTATAAGTCCCTTTTTCTTTAGTATGCAAATACTCGCCGGTAAATGGCGCCTCCGTTTCTTTCTCCCTCATCACCGCGTATTCTTCGGGAGTGAGTTTATTTTCCCATTTATCCAAGGGGTTTCCCAAGGTGTCACCTTGGTAAGTTTTCTTCAGTAATTTCGCAAATTCTTTTTGCACTTTATCGAGCTTTGGATTGATGATGACCTGGCAATAGGGAGCGTTCTTATTATTCTCGTAGTAGTCTCGGTGGTAATTTTCAGCCTCATAGAATTTGTCTAGTGGTACGAGCTCTGTCACTGCGCCGGGAATTTCTTTAATGTATTTGCCTGCCTCCGCTTCCTGCTCCGGCGTGGTGAAAAAAATGACCGAACGATACTGTGGACCAATGTCATTCCCCTGTCTGTTGACCGTTGTCGAGTCGTGGCTGCCAAAGAACACAGTTAGTAAATCTCGGTAGGCAATTTCCTTCGGCTCGTATTCTATATAAACTACTTCAGCAAAATCTGTCGTGCCAGTTGAAACGAGTTCATACGTTGGAATTACTTCCTCGCCGGCTTGCCCTGAGCTTGTCGAATGGGCATAACCAGGCAAAACTTTATTTACCCCTTTAAGCATTTTGAAAATTGCTTCCGTGCACCAGAAACACCCTCCACCGAAAACCGCTTTCTCCATTTTTATTTCTTAATATTCTTGGTGGCTTCCGCTTGCATCCTCGAAAGATTGGCTTGATGGTCCGCCAACCGACCTTTTAGGCGCTCCACTTCCCCCTTGAGCCTCGTCACATCTGATTCCTTGGCCTTCAAAGTTCTTCCCATGCTTTCTACTTCTGATTCCTTCTGCTTCAATTCTTTATCCACCCTCTCCAACTCATGATTGTCATTTTGAATCTCCCTCTCCAAGTCATTTGCTGTGGTCATAGTTTGTGTAAATTACTTGAGCCCATTCTAACATAACTCTGAAGGCCAGACCTTCACATAAAATTATACGAGTAACAAATTTTATGTCAGAATTTAAGTGTGTATAAATATCTTTTAGCGGGTTTACTGGGAATTGCTTTTCTTTTTCTGGGTTTTGTTCTTGGCAGTAACCACACGCCTCCTACTGATTCGCCTGTCCTGCTAGAATCCATTCTGGAATCTAATACAGAGGTAGGCGAAAAGGTGGCGTTAGTTATTAGTTCGAATCAACTATATGAAGTAGTTAAGGTAATAGACGGAGATACTTTAGATGTCTTAATGAATGGCAAGATAGAAAGATTGCGACTCGTCGGCATTAATACTCCTGAAACGGTTGACCCCAGAAAACCGGTGGAATGTTTCGGTCGGGAAGCATCGGACAAGGCCAAAGCAATTCTCACAGGGCAGAAAGTGGCGCTTGAAAGCGACCCATCTCAGGGTGAGCAGGATAAATACGGACGGCTCTTGAGATACATCTTTCTCGAAGATGGGACCAATTTCAATCTACTGATGATACAAGAAGGTTACGCGCATGAATACACTTACGACGGACCTTACAAATATCAAAGCATCTTCAAACAAGCGCAGAAAGAAGCCCAGGACAGCAAAGCGGGCCTGTGGGGTGAAGAGTGCCAAGGTCAGACCTCCACTGTTGCCGCGCCGTCGGGCGGCGCGGCAGG
>JBBDZA010000038.1:15840-22890 GCA_040900425.1 Parcubacteria group bacterium | reverse complement strand
TCATAAGCCTCGTCAGAAATTTCCGGCTTGTCCAAAGTATGGTAAAGCTCGCGGTGGCGCTCTATAGTCTCACGCAGCTTGGTAACTCGCTCGGTTATGTCCTTCGGGGCTTTGGCCATTACTAATATATTGCGCGCACGGCGCGTTCCACGCGCCTCGGATTGGCTGAATCACAGGTATTGTAGCCCTTCGATTCAATGCGGGTGCTACCATTACTCCCTTTGGCCACAGTAACCGTAGCGCAGTAAGAATCAGGTGAGAGCGTAAAGGAAAAAGTGGAAATGGAGTCGTTCCCCCCTCCCCCTACAGTCGCGGCAGTACCATTACAAGTAATATTCGAGGGAGTCGATGTGGAAAAGGCGCTTCTGCCACTGGGATTCTGGACATCCCAGTAGAGAGCGCATTCGATGCCAGTGTCGGCGGCGTAGAAGGCGTGTTGGGATTCGCGACCCGAGGCAGAGATAAGCGCCTGTCTGACGGCGAGACTGACCATACCGGCGGCAACGAGGAGAAGCGTACCCATCACGATGATAGCTATAAAAAGGGTGAAGCCTGAATTAAATTTTCGGTTTTTCATTGTTGCCAATTTAAAATATTTTCTCTCGTTCTGAACTGCCTGTTAACGAGACCCTTAGACCAGTCCACTGTCACTACAATCGATATTTCGTGCGCATTGATTCTGGTCAGCTCCACTTCTCTTTTGAAAACAGTTGGAGCCCAATCGCCGTCATAACCGAAGAAACCGGTGGCGGCATCTTGGCGCAGATGTGGACAATTTCCGGGAGAACTGCAAGGGGTAGGAACATTGGTGCGGACCGGATCGACAATGCACGCCTTGCCGAAGTAACACGGGTCACTCGAGCTTTGAGACAAACCGAAGAGCCAGTCCCGGTTTTTCAAGCTATTTTCATCACGAATATTTCTGACTTGTTCGAATCCCTCCTGGGCTAGGTAAAAGGCGATGATCTGGTTTTTAGAGAAAATGTATGAGGAGATGGCCGTCTGGATGGCGCTTGCCGTGCCTGTTACCGCCAGTACTAAAATGGTGATGGCTACCAGACTTTCTACGATAGTGAAGCCTTTATTCATATTAGATATCAAGAACCCGCTGAGACACCAGGGTTTGCAGGGTGAAGTCTGACCGGCCCTTCTCATTACCGGCATGACTTTTTATTATTATGATAACTTTTGGTTGAAAGGTATCGCCTGGAAGCGCGCCGAGGGTATAGAAGGTCAAATCATCAATCACAATCTCGGGCGCAGTGACCGCAATAAATGGGCCGGTGCCTACCCGTTTTTGAATAGTCTGGTTATTGAGGTGGTAAGTAATTTGAACATTGTCGCTAGAAAGGAAACTCATTCGAGTACCCCCGGTTGGGCAATTTTGAGGCACGGTGACGCTACCGGAGCCACAGTGGTAAATGGTGCCAAAGCGCATTTCTTTAGCCATGCTTTCAACGGCCAAGTTAAGATTATTGAGCACTGTTCGGAGAGACCTCGATTTACGGTTGGCCTCAAAGACGCCCAGAATCGAGCCCATAGAAATGGTCATAACCACGATAAAAATCGAGATAGCCACCATGAGTTCGATTAAGGTAAAACCTTTTTTCGTGTTTTTAGTCGTCATGATAAATTTACTGGACCGAGACCTGGCCGGTGGCGAAGACAACGACCGATCTGACCAAACCGCCGGAACTCTCAAGTATTATCCTCGCCCCTTTCATATTCTCCGGAGTAAATCGTACTCCGCCGTTGTCAAAAAATATAATCTGGGCTTCGGTATTGGGACGGGCAAAACTAATATCTACCCGGCCCACGTCGCAGAGATCAGAGTCGGCTGTCCTAACGACACAAAGTGACTCGATAAAGTTGCCGCGGGTGATATTCACTTTCCCCAGACACTCGGAAGCGGCGCCAGTCGGACAAGACCAGTTGTTGTTGTATCTCTTATTGCCATTCCTGTCAGCAAAATAGATATAGGCGCTGTTGGAACCGGAATTGAGAAGGCTGAAGGCTAAGCCGTAAGCGGCGCTGAACTCGTTTGAACCCGGGGAAAATTCTCTGACCCCTATACCGTAAGCCTGCGCCTGTGACATGGTCGAAGCTATTTCATCCGCCAGATTAGAGAGAGCGGCGCCTTCAGTATAGGTCGACTGGCTCGTGACGACGACAGTCAAGATTACGGTCAATATGGCGATAGAAACCAAGAGTTCGATAAGGGTAAACCCCGCCAAGAGCCTAGCGGGCTGGCCTAAGTTCTTTCTAAAATAGTGGGACATGGAGGATGTTGAGATCGAAGACCAGAGCAATCCAGGCACCAGAGACGATGAATGGGGCAAATGGGACCTCGCTCTTTATTGTAAGTCCTTTGGCATTTTTAAGAAAGCCAAAGCGGTCTAAAAAGAGATACGGGACGAAGATCAAAGCACCAATCCAGAATGCCAGAATAATAGCAGAAAAACCCTGCGCCGCTCCAAGAAGAAGACCGACGGAGAGCCCGAGTTTAGCGTCACCGAAACCTATCGCTCGACCGCGACTTAGAAGCCAGAGGGTAGCAAAGAAAGCAAATAAAATAGGCCCGGCAAGCCAATCTAGTGTTGAACTCACTGACAACCAACGACCGACGACCGACAACAAAATGACGGTATAAACAAGAGAATCAGGAATGATTTTATGTCTAATGTCATAAATTCCAATAACGATGTAAATGCAAAAAACTAGAATTAGAATTATTTTGTTGTACGTTGTCAGTTGTAAGTTGTAAATTGATAGAAATACTAGTCCAGTGAGTATTTCTATCGTAGGGTACTGCCAAGAAATCTTACCATCACACCCCCGACACCGGCTTCTAAGCGCGAGGAAACTTAAAATCGGTACTAATTCCCACCACTTAAGAGTTTTCGAGCAAAGCGGACAGTGGGATCTCCCGCCAAAATTTTTAGTATCCCATCGTAGACCAACCACATTGAGAAAACTGCCAACCATAGCACCGAAAACGAAAAGAATGACCGCCGTCATCCTTTAAGTATAGCCTAAACCGGCCCAGAATTATGTTAAGGACACGAAACTTCTCCAGTCCCCAGAGTGACGGGAATTAATTCGGAACTGCCCGTACTGTCGACACACCAGGCTTCACCGGCACCAGCTGACAAAAGCAAGGCTGAAACTGCATAGGCCGTACCATCCGTATGGCAGGAGAGGGTCGCCTCGGTCGGATAATTATCTTGATTGGTGTGTTGGCTCATCCCAGAATCGCTATCGCCGAAGAAATCGCCACTGCAGGCATCAGTCGCCAGAGTGCCATAATTACCGCTAGTGTCGTGATAAACTTCTGCCGCCGCTCGCAGTCCAGAAAGCTGAGCTTTAGTTTTAGCATCCTGTCCCTTGCCACGGGCGGTGTTGAGAGAAGCGAGAACTATCGAAGAGAGAATGCCAATGATGGCGATGACGACCAGGAGCTCGATGAGGGTAAATCCTTTCTGTTTTTTAATCATATTTTATTCAATAGTGAACTAACAGGGCGTACCCGCAGCAGGAGCTACGGGTACTCTGCCTTTAGAGTTACCGAAACTATCTATGCACCAATGCAGGGAAGTGCCTTCAGCAACGAATAGTGGTACGGACATAGCATAGTTGGTAGCATTTGCGTTACAGGTAATTGTCACAGTCCCTGGATAGTTGCTCACAGTCAAATAGGGGGTCATAGGATTTGTACCGCCTGATGTGCAAAGTCCGGCATAACTGCTGTTGGTATTATCGTAGAATATTTCTGCGGCTGCCCTGGCGCCAGACAATTGCGCCTTGGTTTTAGCATTATTGCCCTTGCCGCGGGCGGTGTTGAGAGAAGCGAGGACTACCGAAGAGAGAATGCCGATAATGGCGATGACGACCAGAAGCTCGATGAGGGTAAAACCCTTATTTCTTTTACTCATAATGACTTTAGTAATTTTATCTCCAATTTATAAATTATTCTATTTTGAGTGGACAGGTCAATTATACTCTATAAACCGGCGGAATTGGCAATGTCGTAGATGGGGATAAGGACGGAAGCCAAGAGCACGCCAACTCCCAAGCCCAAAAGGACAATCATCACCGGCTCGATTAAGCTCACCAGGGTATCGACGGCATTAATCACTTCTCTTTGGTAGAAATGAGCCATAGTGCCTAAAATGGTGCCGAGTTCTCCCGATTCCTCGCCTACTTTAATCATTTGCACGAGCATGCCGGGTATTTCCTCATACTGGGAGAGAGATTGGGAAAAGGAGCTACCTCCCCTCACTGCCAAGACGCTTTCTTCGAGAATCTGCTTGTAAACTTCGTTTCCCACCACAGTGGCGGTCACTTCAATGGCATTGACCATGGGAATGCCAGAGAGGACCATGGTATTCATGTTGTCGGCGATGATAGAGAGATAGAGTTTCTTATAAAGATTGCCGATGTAAGGCACGGCGAGTTTGAAATGGGCTAGCTTAGTTTTACCCTCCGCTGTCCGGGTGTAGCGCACGACAAAAAAGCCGAAGACAACGAGCGCTACCGGCAGGATGATACTGTAGCTGACGAAGAAATCACTCGTGGCAAAAACAATACGGCTATAGAACGGCACTGTTTGGCCGGATTCGATAATAATGAGACTGATTTTGGGAATGATGACTGTAAACATCAGGACCATGACTGCGATAAAAACGGCGATGACGAAAGCCGGATAAATCAGAGCGTTTCTAGCCTTGGAAATAACCTCGTAGTTACGGTCGATATAATCGGCCAAGTGAGTGAATGTCTCATTCAATTTGCCGGTCTCTTCACCGGAGCGGACCATATTGATGTAGAATTCGGAAAAAATAGCCGGATGTTTAGCCAAGGCCTTCGAGATACTGCTTCCTCCTTGGAGATCGTCAGCAATTTGAGTCAGGCTCTTCTTCAAGCTCTGATTTTCTATCTCGGCCGCCAGCAGAGTAAATATTTTAAGGGCGGAAATCTGGGCTTCAAAAAGGGTGGCCATCTGCCTCGAGAGCATGACCACTTCCTTCTGCGAGACGCCCGAACCAAATTGGATTTTAGATAACCATGATTCTTTTAGCGCCGGCTCTATTTCCGAGATGACAAGTCCCCTTCTTTGCAGAGAGCCGACGGCCACATCGAGCGAAACCGCTTCAATCGAGCCGCCTACGCGTTTGCCGGAATTTTCAAGAGCTTTATAGTTAAAGAGCATGTTAGTTTATATCATCCGCTCGAGCGTATGCGGGTTGGTAGAAAATTGAAAGGCATTTTCGACAGTCACCTCACCCTTCCTGACCAAATCGGCCAGAGAGCGGTTGAGGTCGACCATGCCCTCCTCTGAACTGGTCTCGATGACGGAGCTAATCTCATGAGTACGTTTCTCGCGGATGAGATTGGCGGTGGCGTTATTGTTAATCAAGAGCTCGTAGGCCGGAATGAGCCCGCCGGAAATGCGAGGCAGGAGGCGCAGGGAAAATATGCCCAAGAGTGACCCGGCGAGCTGAATGCGGATCTGCGTCTGCTGATCGGCAGGAAAGGAGTCGACGATGCGGTCGACAGTCTGGCCAGCTGTGTTGGTGTGAAGAGTGGATAAAACGAGGTGACCCGTTTCAGCCGCCGTCACTGCCGTAGAAATCGTCTCCGGATTGCGCATTTCTCCGATCATGACGATATCGGCATCCTGGCGGAAGATGCCCTGGAGAGCCGTGTGAAAATCTGGAGTGTCGAGCCTCACTTCGCGCTGGTCGATGATCGCTTTCTTGGAATCGAAGATGTACTCGATCGGATCTTCAATGGTAATGATGTGCTCGAGCCTCTCCTGGTTGATAGTCTCGATCATAGTGGCAAGCGTGGTGGACTTACCCACTCCAACGGGTCCCACTACCAAAAAAAAGCCCTGTTGTCTCTTAGCAAAAGTCCCAAGAATCGGTGGCAGATTGAGTTCCTCAAAACTTTTGACCTTAGTCGGGATGAGCCGCATGGCGACATTCAACTTGGCGAGGGCAAGAAATGCATTGCAACGGAAACGAACTTTGCTCGCGTGACTGTAGGCGAAATTGGCTTCCTTATTTTTAGCAAATTCTATCTTTTCGATAGGAGAGAGAAAGACGGACAACAAGCTTTCCATATCCTCTCGTGAAAGCACGGGCATTTTCACGAGAGGAATCAGGAAATTGGAAACACGGATGACCGGCGGCCGACCTTCGGAAAGATGGAGGTCGGAGGCGCCTTCTTTAACCACTATGTCAACCAGTTCAGCTAAAAGTTTGTCCGGTACGGTAGGCATGTTATTTGGTTTCCAAATTAGCGATTTTCAGAGCTTCCTCGACTACCTCCGAAGGAATGGAAGTGGCCTTGACGATATAACCTTTAACACCGAGGCGCTTGGCCTTCTCGATTTTGTCCCGATCGCTTTCGTTGGTCAACATGATGATGATAGCATCGGGTACCAGTTTCTCTTTACGAATAGCCTCCAGAAGCTCCATCCCGTCCATGAGAGGCATGATGATATCGAGAATGAGGATGTCTGGCACGGCGCCGTCCTTCAGTTTAGCTAGAGCCTCGGCCGAGCCGACCGCCACACTAACCACTGCGCCCTTATGCTCGAACTTCTTCCTGTACATGTCGAGCAAAAATTTGTCGTCATCTACTATGAGAACCTTGTAATTTTTACTCATACCTACATTATAGCGTATTAATTTCTTCAAAAGGAATAATCCTCTCGAAAGCTTTGAGAATGGCATCCTCTTTCATGGAGAGCATGCCCTTGGCCCGCGCCACTTTACGCAGTGCCGTTTCTGTCGGGTTAGCGAGGATAACCGCTTCAATCTCCTTGTCCATTTCCATCACCTCTATCACTGCCACCCGCCCCGAAGTGCCGTTGAGACAGTCGGCAGTCTGGGCAATCTCGTAAACTTCTTTGCCCATGACCAATTTGCTCTTGAATTCTTCCGGCAGGTCCTCAAACTGCTTGTCTATCATGAGCTTGATGGAATCTTTGACCGCTAAGGGCTTGCCGCCACCCGGGCAAAGTTTGCGCACCAAGCGCTGGGC
>JBBDZA010000038.1:13937-15740 GCA_040900425.1 Parcubacteria group bacterium | reverse complement strand
GAAAGAACGTTTCTGTGTTCCCTGTCCACTTCCTTGAGCATGGCGTAGAGAGTCGTTGATTTACCAGAACCAGTCGGCCCCGTGATGAGAATGAGTCCGTAAGGACGCTCCAACCCTTTTCTAATTGATTTTAAATTCTGTTCCGAGAAACCCATGCCATCAAGGGTCAGGAGACCCTTGGACTGGTCGAGAATACGCATCACCACTTTCTCTCCATAGTAGGTTGGGAAAGTAGAAACCCGGAAGTCTATTTTCCTGTCTTCAATTCTCGCCGAGAAGCGGCCGTCCTGCGGCTTGCGCTTTTCATCCAGGCGCATGTTGGAAAGAATTTTAATGCGGGCTACAACCGCCGAGTGAACTTTGAGCGGTAAAACGAGCGAGGTGTTGAGGACCCCATCCACGCGGAAGCGGACCCGCACATTTTCACCAGTCGGCTCTATGTGAATGTCGGAAGCTTTACCTTCGGAAGCGTAACTCAAAATAGTGGCCACAATCTTAGTTACCGGAGCATCTTCCACTATCCTGGCATCAGCCTTCTTCTCTTTATCTTCGGCCTTGGGCTCGAGGGGAACGGTCACGGAGAGTTCTGATTCCAGTTCAGAAAGAGCTTTGGTCACTTCTCCGGAGAGTCCTTTGTATTTTTCCAGTACCAGGGAAAAATCATTCTCGCTGATAAGAAAGAGTTTGTAAGGCATGCCGATGCGCGCGGAGATAAAGTTGAGCGCGTCGCGAGCCTCCAGGTCATTGGGGTCTATCGCCCCGACTTCAAGCACTCCATCTTTGACCCCTATGGGGACAATCCGATAATGTTTGGCCGAGTCCTGGGGAATATATTCCAGAATTTTGCCCGAGACCTCAATATCCTTGATGTCTCTTGACGGGATATCAGGGACCGACCCTTTAGCTCTAACAGGGCTCGCCATAGTTTTTAATCTCGGCCGATAATATCAAAGGGGTTCGATCTGCCGGTGGTCTGCTCGGGAATGCTGACGCTGAAATCATTTAAGAGAAGGTAGCCGGCAGAGGTGAAGATCGCCCGGTTAAAGGTCACGGCTTGGAGTTCGGCGCGAATCTGGAGGAGATCATCCCCTATACTCGAAGCTCGCAATTCTGAAGAAAGGGCTGAATTGTCCGACTTGAAGAAAGAGTTGTATATAAACATCGCCACGATGAAAATGGCGACCACTCCCAGTATCCCTTTGTTTTTTGCAAATATTTCCATATTATTTTAGCCAATAGGTTTCGACCACCATCTGATAATTATAGAGACTCGATTCGGTGGTCTGAAACGTAATGGATTTGATATCCATAATCCGCAAACTCCTTTCTATGTCAGAAAGCAGACGGGTGAAGTTCTGGTAGTTTGAGATGAAACTGAAAGAGATCGTGGCCCGTTCGTAAGTACGACTGTCATCCGGCAAGACAATTAAGTCACTACTGTCCCCACTGCCGAAAGAAGCCTGAACGCTATTGATGGAAACGCCGTGGCGGGCGGCCATGCCATCGAGGTCAAGGGCCAGCCGCACGGTATCGACATTGTCCGGCAAGACCTTATTAATACGCTCGACCTCCTCTTTGGGAAATGTTTCGTAAGTGGCGAGCAGGCGGTCTCTCAATTCAACAATACCTGAAACACTTTGAAGAACATTACTATATTCGCTTGAGAGAGCCTGCAGTTCTTTGACTTCCTGGTATTGGCCGTGGGTAAAGGTGTAGAAAAGGCCGACGGAGAGCAAGAGAAGGACAATGGCAGTGTTGTTTTTCATGCTTGTGGTGAGTTATATCGAACCATTAGTTTTGGGT
>JBBDZA010000038.1:0-13837 GCA_040900425.1 Parcubacteria group bacterium | reverse complement strand
GGCAGTGTTGTTTTTCATGCTTGTGGTGAGTTATATCGAACCATTAGTTTTGGGTTGTGGTGGTCGCTTGCGGTGAGCTGGTCGCATTAGTACTCGTTGAAACGGGTTGTGTCGGCAAGATTACCGGTGCGCCAACTCTTTCAACTTCTCTCTGGTACGACACCAGAGCAGGATCAACTATCGCTTTGAAAGAGAAGCTGACATCCCCTCTCTGGTTAAGATTCAGGTCCGAGAAAATTGAATCTTTGAAGTGCTGGCTTCTGTTGAAAATGTCAGCCTGGAGAGCAAGGGCCGTGTATCCCCGGGCCTCCCCCTTCATGGAAATTTCCAAACCACTGTCGGTCATGGAGTAGCGAAAATCGCTGAAGCGCACAGTCCTCGGCGTGGAAGCTTCCAAGAATTCAAAAAGCGGAGAGAGTATCTGGTGCCTGGCTATGAGCTCGCGTGAGGCAATGATGCGGTTGTCGAGATTCGTCAATTCGCTTATAACCTCCGGCCGGAGAGTGGCGCGAGCCCTCTCCAAGTCGACACCCATCCTATCGATACTGTACTTGAGATAGAACTTGTAACCGAAAACTCCAAGGGCAAGAAGAACTGAAAAGATAAAAACAACTAGAGCCAAGAAGGAAAATAGGCTCTTTTCTTTAGGTCGCCGTGTTATCGAGGCGCCGGAAGTTGGGGTAGAAGCGATTGGGCCTTTGGGTATAAAAGAAGATTGAAATTTCGGTTCCATTCCTCCAAATTATACAACGGAATGCAAGTTACCGATACAAAATGGTGTTTATAACTCAACGTGTTAAAAAGAAGCGGCGCCCCGAGAATCGGGGCGCCTGGCGAAATCGTATAATACTGGCCGGTACGGTAGATCTAGGGCTCATCTCCTGTACTGACGAAGAATGTCATGAAGAGCTTGCTATCTGGTAATACCCCCGACTTCAGGTAATCCTCGGAAACCGCTAAGACGCCGAGGCTACCCATGACCGTGCCGTTCTTCAAGGTCTTGGTCAGGTATTCCATACAGGAAGACTCTTCCATGCGGAGACAGAAGAATACAATCCTGATGGTGACGGAGCGGCGCTTGACGCCACTCTGGTCGCGTAGCCTGAGATAGACCTCCTTGTCCGTAACGACGAGGTATTTCTTCTCGCTGCCCTCCTCACGGAAGCGGAGAACATCCTTGATTCTCATGAGACCGGCAGGGACATCGACCATCACGTATCCCTGCGCCACGCGGCCATCGTAGACGAAGTTCCAGTCGCCGCCAGAAAGCTGAGCAAACTGGAGGCCCTGGACATAACCATCCCAGGTCGCCATCTTGAAGTCCTCGGCCTCCGAAGCCGTGACCATCACGAAGAACATTACCACCGCGAAGAGTAGATTGACCATCGCACTCTCCTGTAAGGCCCATTGCGGACCCGATTTCATTCCTTTCACACAGTACGAATAAAACTGCGTTTTGTCAACGCCCGAATCTACTCTTCTTCTGAAAGTTTGCGCAGAGCGAGACCAATAGCGACGGCAAATTCTGGTCCGGTCTCTTTGAGAATATTTTCGAGGAAAGCGGGCGCTGAAACTTTATTGAAAGGATTGGCAATAACGACATCCGTCTTGAAATTGTTCTTGGCCAATTCCGAAAGTCCTTTGAGAGCCGAGCCGCCGCCGACCAGTATCACTTTCGAGACGGCTTTATTATATTTCTTTTCGAAGGCCAGAAGGGCAGTGTTAACCTCGCCGAAAATATGGTCGAGGGTCAGGGTAATGACGTCGGTCAGGTTCTTATCATCCCCCGCCGCGCCCACTTGTCGCTTCATCACTTCAGCCCGTTCAAGAGTCATACCCAAAGATTTAGAGATAGTGGCAGTAATGTCTTGCGAGCCGCGGTTAATAGTGTGAGAGGAACGGATAATCCCGCGCTCGACGACGTAGAGCTTGGTCGAGGCGGCACCGATGTCCATTATCATCACCGGACGCAAGGCCTCGTCGAGGACGGAGCGCATGGTGCTGAATATTTCAATTTCAAAAAAGCCGGCCTCAAGCCCGCTCTTGGCCACAATCTCCTGGTAGCGGGCGATGGTCTCATTGTGGATGGCCACCATAAGCACATCGACTTTGGCCATAGTCGTCGGTGCCGTGGCGCCGCGCTCTATCGACGGTCGTTCTTCGGTAGTGGAGTATTCCGCCTCTTCCCCATCCTTGACTTCACTTTTGGGAATGATGGACCAGTCGAGCATCACTTCCGAAATTGGCACGGGAATATATTTACGCGCTTCAAGTGGCACCATGACCGCAAGCTGCTTAGAGCTGACGTCAGGCATTTCAATAACTGACATCAATGACGAGGCAAACGGGATGGAGATGCCGCACTTTTTGGTAGTGATGTTGACTTCCTTCTCTTTCATCAGGTCCATGAGCGCTTGGGCAATCTTGTCCGGTGCGAGGACCACCGCCTGCCCCACTCCGACACCGGCGTATGGCCCGAGTGCCAGTTCTCCGTAAGTTTCGAGGACGGCCTGACTGTTCTTCTTTTTAATCTGGACTATTTTGATGGCGGAAGAGCCGATGTCAATGCCCAGAGCCGAAGATTCTCCTTCACTGAAAAATTTAGAGAAGAATGCCATGTGATTTATAATATCATAACCTCTTCATGCATTTTCTATCCAGTCTCAAGGACTTGTTCATCGACTTTCTTTTTCCGAAAACGAGAAAAGTTTTGGAACTGGAAGCCCTCTCCACCGGCACGCTCTTAGAGATTTTGCCTCCTGCACAAGATTTGAAAGATGGCAATGTCATCGCCCTTTTCGATTACGCTCACCCTCTGGTCAAAGAGCTTATCTGGGAGCTCAAATACAGCGGCAATCCACACATAGCAGAAAAATTGGGCGAAATAGCATTTGACCACCTCCGGCAGGAACTCGAGGACCGGCATTTCTTCGGAAAATGGGGCCGGCCGATTATCATACCCATACCCATGTCGGGTAAAAGGCAGTCGGAGCGCGGCTGGAACCAGTCCGAACTCCTGGCCGAAGAAATAGTGAAACGGGATAGTGAAAAAATATTTAAATACATGCCGAGACAGCTCATCAAAGTGCGCCACACCGAGAGTCAGACCAAGACTGCTTCCAGGAATGAACGGCTCCAAAACCTAACCGATTCGATGAAAATAGCAAACGACCAGTCTGTCAAAGGCAGGAGCGTCATCCTCCTCGATGACGTCACCACCACCGGCGCTACGTTTGCCGAAGCGCGGCGCGCTCTCGGCGCCGCGGGCGCCCCCAAAATCCTATGCCTAGCTTTAGCCCACTAACTATCTTGTCCTAAGTAGAGTGTTAACCAAGATCACTCCGGTGATGTTGTAGGCATCCCAATCAGCCTCCGGTGCTACATCTTCTTTAATAGTACCCGTCACAGCAATAGTGTCTTCCGCCTTGAGATCGGAGTTGGCATCCTGAATACGGCTGATGTCGAGAGCGTAATAGAGACCGTCACGACTGCGGACACCTAGGGTGCAAGTCTCTTCTAGAGCTACTCCCTCCTTGAGAGGTAGACAGCTGAAGTTGCCAGTGATAGTTACCATCCCGTCGATCCCTTTGTTAACCACTTGATCCCAGCCCTTAAAGAGAAGGAAACCGAAGATGACAAGGGCAGCCAGTACCACAAGCCAAATGGCGTTCCTCTTGACGAAACTTTGGTCCTCAAACTCGTTCATTTAGGGAGATTATAGCAGTACTTAACTTTTTAGCAAATGAGTTGATTTTTGGGCATGATTGGGTGGTTTTATTTTAATTACGTTCTTCTTAATGGAAGGGGTCCATTTTAGCACTCCCCGACGACGCACCTTGAGTAAGAGTAAAAGCTATAACCTCTTACCTGGAGTCGCTCCAAATATAACGGACTGCGATTTACCATTTTTAAAATGATCAAACTTAACCAACTCACCCCTTGAACCAAAAACACTTCCCCCTTTTGACTGAAAAACATTTTTACCCTTAGACAAGAGAATGCTCTTATTATTTTTTTGTAAGGGTGATCTAGTGCCTACACCAAAAGACACAAGAGTATCTTTGATTTTTACCACAACTTGATCGCCCCATAGATTACGGTATATACCTTCATACTTTCTAACCCCCGTCTTGCTCTTTGATGAGTAATCTGAATCATTTTTCACAATATCGTAGATTCCTTGAAAAATACTTTGCGCATAAACCCATACAGGAGCTCCTAATGCATTGGTAAGGACCACAATGCCAAGCTGGTTAACAGGATCAAACGCAATCTGTGTTAAAAACCCTTGGAATCCTCCACTATGGCCATAAATTTTTTTACCATCCAGATTATACATTTCGATGCCCAGACAGTATTTATCTTTATCTTCAGTTATCTTAATAGGTCTAAACATTATTTGTTTAGTTTTATCCTTAAGAAGTTTTTTTGATTCATGAACAGGTAGATTTGTAATATATTTTGCGAGGTCAACGGCATTTGAGACAAAACCAGTAGCAGGAGCGTATGCATTTGCCGTATAGTGATTAAATTTTTCTCGTTTATAGTCAGGTATTACCCTCCCATATCCTTCAGCAATATTTTTCAGCCCTTTTTTGTAATCAGGGGAAGTCGAGTTCATGCCCAGTCTGTTCAAAATATTCTTTTCAACATACTCCTCATATTTTAGACTGGTAACTGACTCAATTACCTCCCCTAAGATAGAAAAACCATAGTTTGAGTATTTAAACTCAGAACCAGATTTGAAAATAAGGTCAGCTATTTCTTTTGACCTGAGTTCTTTTGGGAATCTGCCAGTAACCCAATGTGGAGTATCACCATCTCTCCATATACCAGAAGTGTTTGAGAGTAGTTGTTTTATGGTTATATTTTCAAGGCTCCCATTCTTATTTTTACCCTTAAACCACTTAACATATTTCACGACGCGGTCATTAAGACGTATCTTCTTCTGCTCAACAAGTTGAAGAATGGCTACCGAGGTAAAAGTTTTTGAGATTGACGCGATGTGATAGAGAGTTTTTTCATTTGCATGAACTTTCTTTTCAAGGTTAGAGTAACCAAAACCTTTTTTGTATAAAATCTTATCTTTGTAAGTAATGGCGATGGAAACACCAGGAACTTTGTCGTATTCAAGCCTCAAAGGAAGCCAGACATCGAGTAAATGTCCGACCTCTTTAACGGCTAACCTTATTTTATTTTCTGACTTAGATATCATAGTTAACCAGACAAATCTAGCACTTTCAAAGCTAAAATTCCACAGGCATCTTGTAAGGGTACTCGGCTTACTCAGATACTTTGTTTTATCGGCGGAATCAGCCTATTCTAGCACGTGAGCCATATGTCGCTCGAACATGCTTCTATTCCACGGTTACTGATTTTGCCAGGTTGCGAGGTTTGTCTACATCACATCCTCGCAATACAGCTATTCTGTAGGCAAGAAGCTGGAGCGGTATGCTAGCCAGGAAGGGTGTGAATATTTCTTCAGCTTTAGGGATACTGATTATTTCTTTAGTTAATAAGGACAGTGATTTATTCCCCCGTGTTGAGATCGCTATAACGCGTCCACTCCGTGATTTTATTTCTTGCATATTACTTAAAACTTTATCGAGTGATCTGCCCTCAGTAGCAATAAATATTACTGGTATACCCTTATCAATTAAAGCGATGGGACCATGCTTCATTTCTGCTGCCGGATAACCTTCTGCGTGGATATAAGAAACTTCCTTGAGTTTTAAAGCTCCTTCAAGCGCTGTTGGGAAACCATAACCCCGACCAAGATAAAAAACATCTTTCGCTGTTTTGAACGAAGAAGCTAATTCAAAAATCTTGTCTTTTTCTGTGAGTACTTCCTTAATCAGTTCTGGTATATTGTTCAGCCCAATTAGCAATTCTTTCTGTTTGCGTTTCGCAAGATTCTTATTTAATGATCCGAGTCTAATGGCCAAAAGTAATAAAACAGAAAGTTGAGTGGTGAACGCCTTAGTAGAGGCAACGCCTATTTCATGTCCAGCGTGAGTGTATACACCTGCATGCGTTATGCGAGCAATCGATGACCCCACCACATTACATATTCCCAATACTGTTGCTCCTTTATCTTTTGCCATCTTGATAGCCGCCAGAGTATCTGCTGTTTCTCCAGATTGAGAAATGGCTATGACAACATCATCTTTACTAATAATTGGATTGCGATATCTAAACTCAGAAGCGTACTCCACCTCAACAGGTATCCTGGCTAGTTCCTCTATAAAATATTCCCCGGTCAGGGCAGCATGCCATGATGTTCCGCAGGCCACAAAAATAATTCTTTTTGCCCCGAGTAACTTTTGTTCAAAATCTTTTATGCCGCCAAGTAGAACAGAATGACTTTTGATGTTTAGCCTTCCTCTGATACTGTCGGCTATAGCTTTAGGTTGCTCAAATATCTCCTTCAGCATGAAGTGATCAAATTCTCCCTTCTCGATTGCCTCAAGATCCAACTCGAGCTTTTGGACTTTAGGATTTCGGATCTTATTTTCTATATTTCTCACGATGTATGTTCCGTCTCTGTTAAGTACCGCGACATCTCCGTCATCAAGATATATAACCTTCTTTGTATATTCGATAATTGGAGATGCGTCAGAGGCTATAAAAAATTCTTTTCTGCCGATTCCAATCACAATAGGAGAACCGTTCTTTGCGACTATTAACTGGTCTGGAGCGTCTTTGCTCAAGATAGCTAGGCCGTAAGCACCCGTAACTTTAGACAACGCCATTCTTATAGCATCTAGTGTTGATGTCTTTCCATTTTGTATCTCCTCAATGAGGTTAGAGAGAACTTCCGTATCGGTTTCTGATTTGAAAACATACCCGCGCTTTTCTAAGGCATATTTAAGGGTTTGATAATTTTCGATTATTCCGTTATGGACAACTGCAAATTTACCATTATTCGAGAGATGCGGGTGCGAGTTAATATCACTGGGTTTGCCGTGGGTAGCCCAGCGAGTATGAGCGATACCGAGAGTACCGTCAACATTTTTTTGTCGAGTAAGCAATTGCTTTAAATTTGCGACCTTTCCCTTTCTTTTAAACACTTCTATGACTTCTCTCTGATGAATAGCTACCCCAGCACTGTCGTAACCTCTATACTCAAGTCTCTCAAGCCCTTTCATTAGGACAGGTAGAGCTTTTCTATTTCCAATATAGCCAACTATTCCACACATATAAGGTTATGATAACAAACTCTTTGTTAATTCGTTGAAATAAGCCAATGGCAATTTTAAATTATAAAATTGATTCGCTGACCATATAAATAGAGAAGTCGCCCGGGGCGACTTCTCAGGGGCTCCGGAGCGGCTTCGCCGGGCGCTAGCCTAGGAGCTTCATGACAAGGTGGGGAACGTCCGCCTTGTCTCCTTCCTCCGACACCTCGTAATTGCAACCAGCGTGAAGCAGCATTCGGCGGTACTTATGAGACCTCGAGGCAGCAATCATGGGGCCCGCGAACGTCTCGCGGATGCGCCGCGTGAGCGGCATCGAGTCTGGACGCTCGCCGCCATTGTCGACGCAAGCGTCCATAACGATGAGAACGATACCTGGAGTCTCCCTGAAGAGGCGTTCGCCCTCGGCGAGCGAGGACGCCCACACGAAGTTCACCTTGCCTTGAAGAGCCCGCTCCCAGCTACGAGCCCATACGTCGTCGTCTTCGACGATGAGAATTGTGCGAACCTGCGGCATATCTGTCATGTCTCTATCTCCTCTCGTGGAGTCGGACATACAATCTATGAGAATAGAAGCGTACGGGAGAAATGCGGTCAAGCTGGTCGGGGTCAATTATTTGGATTTCTTTAAACCTTTAATAATCTTCACAATCTCTGGAAATTCAGTAATCTTAAAGTGACCATTCTTACTCTTATAAATAACAACGATGGCATTTTCCAATTTCCTTCGATATTTTTCCGCATGAGACACAGGAACTAGATCGTCGTCTTCAGAGAAAAGCAGGTACAAGTTTTTAGTGTTTTTCTCTAACAAAGAAATATCGGCTTTTAATTTAAAACCACCCACCAAATCTTCTCCTTTGACAGTATTGTCAAAAGGCGGACAGATTAGAAATACACCTTTAATTTTCTTTGGAAACTTGTGCTCAGAGAGATATTTAGCAAGAAAGATGCCACCCAAAGAGAACCCGACAAGGACAACTCCATTTTTTAGAAGCGGAATAAACCTTTCAAAGTGAATCTTCCACTCCTCGTATTTTGCATCATCCTGCAAGGGCATACGGGGACGGATGATCTCATACCCTTTCCCAAGTTTCCTATCCAGCCATTCTGCACTCCAAGAAATTTTCTTTTCAGTAGAGACTAGGCGGCTCTTAAGGAAAGACAAATAATCCTTCTTATTCTTGAAGGTCATTCCTCCGTGGATTATGAGTATTTGGTCTTTCTTCTTCATGTTCTTACTTTAACTTAATACCATACTACTGCGTAGCTGGGATTGCCGGAAGTTTGAATCGAAATACGGCCTAGCGTTCAGCTATCTCGATAAAATCATACCGAAATTGCGAGCTGGGCACAAAGAGCATCCAGGTGGATTGAATAAATTTTTATTGAGAAAAAGCTTGGTGGAGGATGGAGTGCTTCAATACTTTGAGGTCGGTGGATTGGGAGGATTGGAGGTCGCGGAGGGCGCGGGCTTTGGTGGATAGTGCGTCGAGCTTTTTGACAATCACCTTCTGCTGTGCAAGCGGCGGGAGAGGGATTTTTAGTCTGGCGATTCTAAATAACCCGAGCTTTGCAATCGTTGTCTGAATCATGTCGCCGGTCATTTGAAGTTTTGCGTCTTTACTTGTTAGCATAAACATCAGATAACGCTGGTCAACATTTTTTAGATTTGTGAGCTTGGCAGCGTTCTCGGTCAAATTTGCGCCATCAAGATTTTCAGGAATAATACCGGCGCTACCAATCGTACCTGCGATAGAAATAAAGACGTCATGTTTTGAAATGGTGTAACGTGAAATACTTTTGAATGTCTCGTCGGTAATATACTTCAAACTACTTTGATCAATCCCGTATGGAACGAAATCAGCTACACGAATGTATGGGTACTTTGTCTCGCCAGTCGCAAACACGTGTCCTTTAGGTAAACGTTTTCCACCCTTGATGTCGCATAAGTCTCCTACAGCGACCATCTTCCACCCTTTTGATTCGGCGGAGGAAAAGATTTCGTGGAGGGCGGCAGGGAGGAGTTCGGCAGCGAGCTTCTCACTCTCAGCGCGCAAGCGTGCGGCCTCATCAATCTTCGCAAACTGCTTCTCTATCCTCGCTATAATCTCCCCCTGCTCTGCAATAGGCGGCATGGGGATTTCAAGTTCTCTGAACCTGTCGACGTCGAGATTTTTTTGTGCTTGTCCACGACCGAGTGCGTATATTTTGGATTGAAATGTAAAAAGAATCCAATCAAGGTAATGGGTCGTCATCTCCTGCTCATCTTTTGAGCGTACTGATAACCCTGAGTCATTAAGAAAAAACCTACCGTCTACTCGACGAACACAATTCTCAGACATACCAAAGCGAGAGATAATAACGCAGCTCTCACGATTCCAAGAGCTTGTAGTGAAAGTTTTTCCGCCTCCGCCATAGACATAATAATCACCCGGCTCGTTGCGTGACTTTACTACTCGAGTCCCATACTCAACTTCAGCAACCTCTTCAAGTTTTTTTGTTGGGTAGGTCATATATTATTTTGCATTCCTCCAGATCTCATCGAAGAGATTCATGATTTTCTTTGAGTCGGAAACATTTAGAGCAACAACTGTTGCCGGCTTTTTGTCAGCCGCATCCTTTAAGGAAGGACCGACTACGTATCCTTTTCCGTCGACAATCAGAAAGCGATCATGGAATTGCTGCGATTCCTTCGTTTCAATTTTGTATTGAGTAGCGAAACGTCCGACACGCGTCACGAAACCTCCAGCGTCTTTTTTATAAACAAAACGAATCGGGATCGTCTTGGGAACTTCATCTAGAAGAGTGTCGAAAAGGTTGCCTGCGACATAGGTGTCGGCAATATCGACTCCCGATGAAGCCTCCTTCAAAACTCCTCGGAGAAACTTATCAAACGAATGCGCATTGCCTGGCTGGAAAACCAACAGCGTTGTCGCGTGTGTCGGAACCTCTCCCGTTAATTCTTCAACATAGGAAGTACCCTCTTCTGTCAAAGAGAAGCGACCAACGCCTGATGGATGTGTACGCCCCTTAGCGCGAGTGGAGTATGCCGCATTATATTTCTTTCCGATGGTCTCCTTGCTCCAATGCTTCTCTACATCCCTCACTGCCACCTCTGCCTCAAGGCTTCCGCCTGCGAAAAAATAAGCAATAGCAACGAATATATCCTCGCCTTTCATCTTACTAAGAGGCAGGCTTTTCAGAAACGTTGTGATGTTCTGCGGCAGATTCATAATTTCCTACGTCTTAATGTAAGCAATCAACTTCTTTTCATTCCTTACAATGTCTGCTCTCTCCAGCATTCCATCACGCACAAAATTTCTCAGCACATTGACGACACTGGCCCGTAGCGGCTTCTTACGAGTCAGCAACTTCTTCTGTAATTCCGAAACCACGTCTAGATCAATTCTCGCCTCATTAAAAAAGCCAGAGTCAAAGAGTTTTTGGATCGGTGGATGCAAGCCCTCTCCTTTGCCCTGCCGCTTTTTAGGAACGGTTGCAGCCTTGGTAACACTTTTCGGTTTGGAGCCTTCAAGACGTTGCAAACGACCCTCGTGATCAGTAAGCTGATCAAGTATTTTTTTGATTTGATTTTTGTCCATGTTTCTATGATTCTTTTGATGCCTCCCTCTCTATAAAGTCTTCCCCTGTCGAGGTTAGATACCAGGCCTTCTTGGAATCTTTCCGTTCCTTGGCTTCGTCCATAAAACCCTTCCCTATATTATTGTTGACGATATCATTCATATTCTTCGGAAGTGGCTCCTTAGCAGCACGGAAGACAGACTCAAGATCACCCACATTAAATGACGTCATGCCTTCCACATGTTCTAGGTAATAACCCAAAGCCAATGCTTTACCTGTTACTTTGTCAGCAGCAGGCTTCGTCTTCAAGAATTCCCTGGCGGATATTTTCTTACCCTTCGTAGACTGAACTTCGCTGGGCTTTGACAATAACTGCTCAAGCTTTTTGAGACGTTCCTCTAACTCTAATATTTTTTGATCGATATTGTTCATTTTAAATAAATGGTTAGTTATTGAACTTTTTCGCTAGTTCTAAAATCCTATGCCCAGGAACAAAGTATCGGCCATTTTTATCCTTTTTTAATTTATGCTTATCTCCATCCTCCTTATATTCCAAAAGGATATTAGCTTGCTTGTGTGGTTTGTGACCTGATCCAATATCTATAATCATAGTAATGTATATTCATATTATCAAGATAATGGCTTAAAACATAGCGATGTTAAGTTGAGTCTGATAGAATGATAATAATGAACCCAATTGCTGAATTAGTGCTGGAAGTTGAGCATGCTACTGCTGATTTCCTGTCTAGTCATTATGGAATTAAGTCACCCGAAGTTAGTCTGGAGAGGTCCGATAATTTTATACACGGAGACATGTCAACCAGTGTCTCTATGAAATACGCCAAAGAGGCAGAAGAAAGTCCTTATAATCTAGCTCAACTCATTGCTAATCATTTGAATTTTCAACAGCTTACTCACATCAAAAAGATTGAAGTTATTGAACCGGGGTTTATTAATTTTTTTTTCACAACTAGTTTCTTTGTAAAAGTATTGGAAAATATAATTAATTTGGAAGCAGATTATGGAAAAAATATTTCTCTTATGAATCAGAAATGGATTGTTGAACATACATCTCCTAATCCAAACAAAGCAATGCACCTTGGTCATCTCCGCAATAATTTAGTTGGAATGAGTCTGGTAAGGATGCTGTCGTGGAATGGCGCGGTGGTAGTTTCAGATGCCGTATACAATGATCGTGGTATAGCAATTGCAAAACTCATGTGGGGATTCCTTTCTCATATGAAAAAAAATAGTGATACACCCAATGACGTTGCATACTGGGTATCAAATCCTGACAAGTGGTATACGCCAAAGGAGAAGAATATTTTGCCTGATATTTTTGTGACGCAATGTTATTTACTAGGCGAATCAGATTTTAAGAGTGACGAAAATGTCGAGGCAATTGTCAGAAATTTTGTGGTTCAATGGGAAAATAATAATAAAGATGTGTGGGAGCTTTGGTCTCATGTACTTTCTTATGCATATGAAGGAATGGAAAGAACTCTTCTTCGACTAGATAATCATTGGGATAAGATTTGGCATGAACATGAACACTATAAAGAAGGGAAAAAATATGTTCAGGAAGGTCTTAAAAAGGGCATCTTCACAAAATTAGAAGATGGCGCCGTATTAACAAACTTATCAATATATGATATCCCAGACACTATCCTCCTCAAAAAAGATGGTACATCCCTCTATATTACTCAAGATATTGCCTTAGTCGCCTTAAAGAAGAAGCGCTACAAAGCCGACAAGCTCGTTTGGGTGATTGGCCCCGAGCAGTCTCTTGCAATGAGGCAATTATTCGCTGTCTGTGAACAATTAAAAATAGGAAAAATTGATGACTTTGATCATGTATCTTATGGTTATGTTGGATTGAAGGATGATGATGGTGGCTTTAAAAAAATGTCTTCCAGAGAAGGTACTGTTGTGTTAATTGATGACTTAATTAATGTAGTAAAGGAAAAAATAAAAATTAAATTTACATCAAAAAATAATGGTGAATTAACTGAAGATATTGATGAACTTTCCGAAAAACTAGCATTAGCTGCAATCAAATTTAGTATTTTAAAATCTGATAGGAAACAAGATTTGGTTTTTGATACTGAACAATCTATTGAAACTACAGGAGATTCGGGAATATACGTTTTGTATACATATGTAAGAGCACAATCAATCTTGCGCAAAAAAATCAAACAAATAAACTCACCATTAGATGGACAGCACGAGTTAGGTCTAGAGGCAGATCTTGTTAAATTATTAGCATATTTTCCAGAAGTGATAAAAACTGCAAAAAAGGACATGTCCACTCATCATGTTGCGCAATATTTGCTCGAGCTTTGCTCGGCTTTCAATGCTTGGTATGGAAAGGAAATTGTCCTTGATGGTTCAGAAAAAGAATCCTATAAATTGACAATTACAGAATCAGTCGGCATTACAATTAAAAATGGCTTGTCGATTTTAGGAATTGAAACAGTGGAAAAAATATAAACTAGGTTTTTGCGCCAAACACTCATTTCTTTAATTAGGTGCCTGTAATAACATTGTCAAACAATTACCCCATAAGGGTATTCTAGCGAATTTTTCTTCGGGTTATGAAGATCTCCGCATAGGGTCTCTTTTCCGTCATTTGGCCAAAGTGACACCATGTTACACCGACCATGCGTTTTTGGACTGTCACAGTGCGTCTATCCACAATGATTTTTCTTGACCGCCCTGCCCAAGAGGAGTAGTATGAAGATACCAATTGAATATTAATGTCCTAGAGACAGGCAAACGGTGCGTAAGCGCCTAAGTTGTCTGTCTTTTTTCGTCGACAAGACTCTCAACCAAGGCCAATCGCACTGTAGCGGTTGGCCTTTATTCGTTTTATCAATTAACAGCAATAAATATATGAGTACAAAACTTATATGGAGCACGGTCGAGCGTAAAATCTCCGACTTAGTGCCCAACATTAAAAATCCTCGGACGATGAGTCCGAAGCAGACTGAAGACCTGAGTACGGAGATTTTTATGAGAGCTGAATTCTGCCACATACCTTCTCGGCAAATTCGTAT
>JBBDZA010000037.1:1782-3340 GCA_040900425.1 Parcubacteria group bacterium | reverse complement strand
ACGGGAACAGGCTGAAGGGATAGTTCCCCGCTGGCCGGCCTTCGTTGAAAGCACTGTGTGTCTCGGCGTACTCTTTGAGGAAGGGAGCCAGTTCCCTTTTTCTCTCGACGGGCACGTGTAGGTAGAAGACCATGTAGCCCTGGTCGACACCCTCAGCCACCGGCTCTTCTTCCGCTTCCCCTCCGGGGAAATGGGTCGCGAAGGCCTTGGCGAAGTCGGCCTTGTCCCACTCCTCGTCGAGCGAGACCTGACTCGTCCACGTACACTTTTCCATAACGCACCTCCTCTTCCACCCTATCATAGGAATGGGGGAAGATGCTAGAATAACTTTACAGACACATGCTTAAAGAATTCAAACAATTTCTGCTTCGCGGGAACGTCGTCGACATGGCGGTGGGTATCGTTATTGGTGCCGCTTTCGGAGCCCTCGTCACGGCTCTAGTCACGAACCTGTTAACCCCCTTCATCAGTATGATTGTAAAGATACCGGACTTCGGAGACATGTCAGTGACCGTCAACGGCAGTGAGTTTATGTACGGCAATTTCTTGAATGTTTTAATCTCATTTATTTTATTGGCAGCCGCCATCTTCTTTTTTATAGTCAAACCGGTCAACAAACTCGTCGAAAGAGCTCGCAAAGGAGATACGGAAGACCCCACCACCAAACGCTGTCCGGAATGCCAGAGTGAAATCCCCCTCACCGCCCGCCGCTGCATGCACTGCACCCAACCCCTCCCCTAACCCCCTCCCTTCTCCTCCCCTCCCCACTCCACACATCCCAACAAACTTGAGAATGTTGGTATATGGTTTATAATACAAGCATGCCCAAACTTAAAACAGCCAAGCAAATGGAGCGGCACCTCAAGGGAGTGGCCAATCATTATCGGATCGAGATTTTACTCCTTATTGCCAGGGACGGAGGAGTGACGTTAGCGGGTATCTCGGAAGCACTCAATGCCAATGAGAAAACAATCGGCGAACATACAAGGCGACTCTACCTGGCTGGTCTTATAAATAAAAAGTCTCGTGCCCGATTTGTAGAGCACTCTCTCTCACCCTATGGCAAGACTTTCGTCCAATTCCTAAAATCATTCCAAAACAGATAACAACACCCCAACAAACTTGAGAATGTTGGGTTGTGTAGGAGTGGGTTAGTCGTCGAAACTTTTCAATACAGCCGAGACCAGAGCGAGCACAATACCGAAGAGGAGCGCCCACCAGAAGCTTGCGATAGTCACGCCAGGAACGACAGCCGCGGCAGCCATGATGAGAAGAGTGTTCAAGACTAGAGCAAAAAGTCCAAGCGTAATGACCGAGAGCGGCATAGTCAGAAGAAGGAGAACCGGACGAATAAAGGCGTTAATGATACCGAGGACGACTGCCAAGACTAATGCCGGCACTATCCCCTCAACTGAAATACCTGGTAATAAATAGGCAGCAATGATTATCGCCACCGTGGCTAAAAGCCAATTTATAAATATTTTCATGTTCTCAATTATATATCAGAAAAATTGGATTGGTGTCGATTGACAAAAGTGCTTTTTCGATGTTATTATTG
>JBBDZA010000037.1:0-1682 GCA_040900425.1 Parcubacteria group bacterium | reverse complement strand
GATTCCCTCTTGGCCTCCTTCCGCATTTTGTCCGTTCAACAAAAAGCTCTAAGCAAACTCGGTATCAGGAGCGTTAAAGATTTGCTCTACCACTTCCCCACTCGCTACGGCGACACGGCGCAAGTTCAGAAAATTGAAACTCTAGTGAAAGGAAGCAGCGCTCTTATTTTCGGCCAAATCTCTGGGCTCAAAACTTCCAAGGCCTTCCGGAAAAAAATCCCGATGGCTGAAGGATTTGTTGAAGACGAGACAGGAAAAATAAAAATAGTCTGGTTCCACCAAGCTTATCTGGCCAAGATGATACCGGAAGGCTCCAATGTTCGGGTGGAAGGAAAAGTTTCAGAGAGGAATGGACAGCTATATTTCTCAAACCCCAAGATTGAAAACGCTCCTGATTTATTTACACAGGCGAAAGCACATTCTCTTTATCCCATTTATCCGGAGACCAGAGGCTTAACTTCAAACTGGATTTACCACAAAGTCCAAAATATTTTTCTCTCTAAAGTCCTCGATGAGATTGTGGACCCGTTACCGGAAGAAATTTTGAAAAAATATAGTTTGCCGGACTTGCGCACTTCCCTGATTTACATACACACGCCCAAGAAGGAAGAACACGCCTACGCGGCCCGCAAGCGTTTCGCCTTCGAAGAAATATTTTTCATCCAGCTGGAAAGGCAGAAAATGCGCCACGCATTTAGCGAGCGAAACGCCTTTGTTATAGAAAAAGATGAGCACGCGATAACAAAATTTACAGAAAGATTTCCCTTCAAAGTCACGGCGGCGCAAACGAAATCAATCGAAGAGATAATGTCCGACTTTAAAAAAGGCCACCCCATGAGCCGCCTACTGGAAGGAGATGTCGGTTCCGGCAAAACGGCGGTGGCGGCCACCGCTGTTTACGCCGCTGCCACTTCCAAGCCTCAAGGCCAGAACTTCGGCACCCTGCAAAGCGCTTACATGGCCCCGACAGAAATTTTGGCTCAACAGCATTTCGAATCTTTCATCAAATATTTCGCGCACCTACCTATCAATATCGCTCTCATCACAGGAAGCGGTTGTAGAAAATTTCCTTCCAAACTCAATCCTGACGGTTGGACAGATATTTCGAGAAACCAGCTTTTGAAATGGGTGGCTTCCGGCGAAATCGCCGTTCTCATCGGCACTCACGCTCTTATACAGAAAGCAGTTAAGTTTAAACACCTGGCCCTCGTTATCGTAGATGAACAGCACCGCTTCGGCACAGCCCAGAGACAGAAACTCGTCAACAAACATGATGTCACTCCGCATTTATTGTCCATGACCGCCACTCCTATCCCCCGAACCCTCGCCCTGACACTTTACGGCGACCTCGACTTGTCGCTTCTCGACGAAATGCCGGTCGGCCGGAAGAGAATTATCACCGAAGTCATCACTCCGGAGAGAAGAGGTGGCGCGTATGAAAAGATTCGGGAAGAGATGAAGGCCGGCCGGCAACTCTACATCATTTGCCCCCGAATCGATGAGCCGGACCCGACTAAGGAATTGGCTGTCCAGGCCAAGTCGGTCAAAGAAGAGGCCAAGCGGCTCAAAAAAGATGTTTTCCCCGAATACGAGATCGAAATCCTGCACAGCAAAATGCGCCCGCCAGAGAAAGAAAGAGTGATGATTAATTTCCAGAATAAAAAGATTGACATCTTAGTCGC
>JBBDZA010000036.1:0-3342 GCA_040900425.1 Parcubacteria group bacterium | reverse complement strand
AAGCCGAGAGCAAGGCCAGGGAGTACCTTGATGGCTGGCAGAGAGCGCAGGCCGATTTTGCCAATCTGCGACGTCGTGATGAGGAGACCAAAGTGGAATTCATCAAGTACGCCAAGCTCTCGGTTCTCGAAGAATTGATTCCTGTGCTCGATAGTTTTAATATAGCTCTGGCGCAAGGCCACAAAGACCTGGAGCCTCTCAATAATCAGTTGGCGGCGGTACTGAAGGCAAACGGCCTCGAGGAGATTAATCCCGAGGGTGAACTCTTCAGTCCGCACGAGCACGAGGCCCTGGCCACCGTACCGACTGACAAGAGTGAAGATGACCACAAAGTACTTGAGGTTTTGCAGAAAGGGTATAAATTGAGTGGTAAGGTCGTCCGTCCGGCGAAGGTGAAGGTGGGAGAATATAATAACACTAAATAAAAAACAACATGGCTAAAATCATTGGCATCGATCTGGGTACGACCAATTCTGCCGTAGCAGTGATGGAAGCTGGTCAGCCTAAAATTATAGAAAATGCAGAGGGCGCGCGTACCACGCCCTCTATTGTGGCTCTCTCCAAAACGAGTGATCGCTTGGTCGGCCTCCTCGCCAAGCGTCAGGCGGTGACTAATCCTAAGAATACGATTTTCGGCATCAAGCGATTCATCGGCCACACTTTTGCCGATCCCGCTGTCCAGAAGGATAAAGCAACGGTGCCTTATGAAATAAAAGAAGGTCCCACTGGCGGGGTACTGGTGAAAATGGGTGACAAAGATTATAGACCGGAAGAAATTTCGGCCATGATTCTCCAGAAATTGAAAGCGGACGCTGAAGCCAAGCTCGGCGAAAAGATCACTGAAGCCATCATCACAGTGCCAGCCTACTTCAATGACTCCCAGCGCCAGGCTACCAAGGATGCTGGGCAAATCGCCGGCCTCGATGTCAAACGCATAATTAACGAGCCGACTGCCGCCGCTCTGGCTTACGGCTTTAATAAAAAGAAAAATGAGAAAATCGCCGTCTTCGACTTCGGTGGTGGCACCTTCGACATTTCTATCCTCGAAGTGGGGGATGATGTGGTGGAAGTAAAGTCCACTGACGGAGACTCTCACTTGGGAGGCAGGGACATTGATCAGAAAGTACTCAACTATATAGCCCTCGAATTTAAGAAAGAATCTGGCATTGATTTAAGGAATGACGCCTTGGCTCTCCAACGCCTCGATGAAGCCGCCGAGAAAGCTAAGATCGAACTTTCCACCGCTACCGAGACAGAAATTAACATTCCTTTCGTTACATCTGACGCCTCGGGTCCGAAGCACCTCTTATTGAAAATCTCGAGAGCCAAACTGGAAGAACTCTCTAGGGAATTTGTTGACCGCGCCATGGAAATTACCAAGCGTGCTATGGAAGCCTCGCCGTTCAAGGTAGACGCTATCGATGAAGTGATACTGGTTGGTGGTCAGACGAGGCAACCCATGATAGTCGAAGCGGTCAAAAAGTTTTTCGGCAAAGAACCGAACAAATCCATCAATCCCGATGAAGTGGTCGCTCTCGGCGCCGCTATCCAAGGAGGTATCTTGGCGGGAGATGTCAAAGACGTTTTGCTCCTCGATGTCATTCCGCTCTCGCTCGGCATCGAAACTATGGGTGGAGTAGCCACTAAATTAATCGAGAAAAACACTACCATTCCTTCCGCCAAGGCCCAGGTCTTCTCCACTGCTGCCGACAATCAGACTTCCGTGGAAATCCATATCGTCCAAGGTGAAAGAGCTATGGCGGGAGATAACAAATCGCTTGGCCGCTTCATCCTCGATGGTATTCCTCCAGCTCCGCGCGGTATGCCTCAAGTCGAAGTCACTTTCGATGTAGATGCAAACGGCATTCTTAATGTTAAAGCCAAAGACAAGACTACGGGCAAAGAGCAGTCTATCAGAATAGAAGCCAGCTCCGGTTTATCCAAAGAAGAAATAGAGAAGATGCAGAAAGACGCAGAAGCCAATGCCGCGGAAGACCAGAAGAAAAAAGATCTGGTCGAAGCCAAGAACCTGGCCGAACAACTCGTCTACACAGCTGACAAGTCACTGAAGGACAATGCCGGCGTGCCAGAAGACATTAAAAAAGCGGTAGAAGAAAAAATTGCTGCCCTAAAGAAGGAAAAAGATAGCGGCACTCTTGAGTCCATAAAGTCTGTAACAGAGGCTCTCTCGACAGAGATGCAGAAAATCGGTGAACACCTTAATAAACAATCGACAACTGACAATAAACAAGAAAATCCAGATGTGAAAGATGCGGAAGTGAAAGAAAATCCGAGCGACGAGTCCAAAGCTAATTAGCTAAAAAGCTAATGAAGCTAAGAAGCTAGACCATGAAGGATTACTACAAAATTTTAGGAGTCAATAAAGACGCTTCGGAGGAGGAAATCAAAAAGGCTTTCCGCAAGCTCGCCCATGTCCACCATCCGGATAAGTCCGGCGGTAATGAGGCAAAATTCAAGGAGGCAAGCGAGGCTTATGCCGTGCTGTCCGATAAGAATAAACGTGCCCAATATGACAATTTTGGAGCAGGATTTTCCGCCAATCGGGCTGGCGCCGCGCCTGCCGGGCCCGGCGGGCAGGGATCCGCTAACTATGGCGGAGATCCGTCAGGCTTTGGCTTTGATTTCTCCGGTTTTAACAATGCAGGATTTGATAGTGGTGATTTAGGAGATATTCTTTCGAGTATCTTCGGTGGCCGCCGAGTGCGACGCGGGCGTGACATTGCTGTCGATATTGAACTTTCATTTCAGGAATCTGTTTTCGGCGCGGAAAGAAAAGTGATTATTAACTCAAAATTTGTTAAGCAGAAAGAAGTCGCGATCAACGTACCGCCCGGCATTGATGATGGACAGATGATTCGTCTGACCGGCCAAGGCGAAATTCTCGAGGGAGGAGTGCCTGGGGACCTCTACGTGAAGATTCATGTCAGGAAGCATCCCTATCTGCGCAAGGAAGGATACAACCTCATCATGGATCTGGAGATCAAACTGACGGAGGCACTCCTTGGTTCGGAAAAGGTCATTCATACTCTTGATGGAGAAATCACCATCAAAATTTCGTCCGGCACCAAGCATGGCAGTATTTTGAGGGTGAAAGGTAAGGGTGTGCCCTTCGACAATCGCCCCGTTTCGGTCAAAGTCTCAACAAGCAGGGGAGATCTGTATGTCCGTGTCTCTGTCCAAATCCCGGAAAAACTTTCCAAAGAAGCCCGCAAAGCGGTTGAAGAATTGAAGAAAGAGGGGCTATAATTAGGAGTGATGGATAAAATTCCTAGCACACCTTTTGCTTTTATTTGGTTTGCCATTAAGCCGTATAAAAAATGG
>JBBDZA010000035.1:0-3432 GCA_040900425.1 Parcubacteria group bacterium | reverse complement strand
CGGCGGACCACTTTCTCGAGGAAGGCGTCCTTGCCGCCGGCTAGGACCAGCTGTACGGGCTTTTTCAGCTTCTCGTTGAGGATCTTGACCGCCTCGACCAACCGTTCCACATTTTTATGAGGGTAGAAGGCGCCGACATAGAGGAAATAGGGCTTGGCGATCCTGTACTTCCCCAGCACGTTCTCCACTTTCCTCTCGCTCTCGGTTCTTCCCTTGCCGGCAACGATCCCGGCCTCGTAGGTTACAAAGATTTTTTTGGAAGGAAAGTTGAAGGTTTTGGCAAGATCCTCCTTCACGAACTGGGAGGGCGTAATCACTGCTGCCGCCCGGCGGACGGCGCTCTCGGTTATCATCCGCAAACCCACCCGCTTGGCGTAGAAAAGCGGTAACGGGAGGGTAGAAGTTTCCTTCCCCCCGAACTTAAGCATCGTCAGATCATGGATCGTCACCACCATTTTTCCCCCGTACAAAAGCGGGGCGTTGAAGTGTGGGACGTGCAGAAGATCAAGGTTGGAGGCGGAGAAGATTCCCGGCATCACCACCTGCTCCTGCGCCCCGTACCAGGGAACGTCGGCCAAGACCGAGTGGAAGTTTTTGTTTTCAGGATGGTAAACGCTGAAACCTTTTTCCCTTAGAAAAATAAAGTACTGGTTCTTGTGGTCAACTCTTTCAAGATTCTCAACCAGATTTTGGACGTATCTGCCCACTCCCCGGCCGTAGGAGGATCCCCAGAGGCGGGCATCAATGCCGATGCGCATAGCTTTCTTATTCTACCAGTGCTTGCTGATAAATCTTGAGAGTGGAATTAACAAACTTATCTATTCCGAAATTCTGAGCTACAAACCGCCGGCCATTTTCCCCCATTTTGCGCCGAATCACCGGCGATTTGGCTAACTGCCTAAATGCCTTAGTAACTTCTGCCTGTTTGTCAAAATCAACGAGATAGCCGGTCTTCCCGTCCAGGACTGTGTCCTTCACCCCAACCACATTAGACCCAACCACAGGCAAGCCCACCGCCGCCGCTTCCAGCGGGGCCAGCGGCAAGCCCTCGTGGTAGGACGGGAGAACCAACGCGTCGCTCGCCGCCAAAATTTTCGGGACATCGTTCCTCTCTCCTAAGAAGATCGTGTTCTCCGAAACCCCTAACTCCCGAGCTAATTTCTTAACTCGCCCTGAGCTTGTCGAAGGGCCTCCAACAAATACGATCTTTAAGTTTGGTATTTCCCGGATTAAGGCGGGAAGGAGATTAACGAACCGCTCGTGCCCCTTGTGTTTAATTCCCGGCGGATCAAACCGCGCCACCATTGTTACCGCGAAATGATTTGGAGCGAGGCCCAAACTTTTTCGGATTAGTTTCCGGTTGCCAGTTTCCAGTTTCCAGTTTTCGGTATCGACTCCGTTAAAAACTACCCTAGATTTATTTTTAGGAAACAGTTTTAACGAGAGTCCCTCACGTTCCTGGCTCTTCGAAACACTAATCACCAACTTCGTGAAAAGCGAAAGGATTCTCTCCGAAAGAAAGTAAAAATTACGGGAAATCGGATTCGTTTTCGAATAGTGGATCCCGTGAATCGTATGGACCACTGGTACGTCCAAGATAAAACCGACTTTTCGCGCATAAAGCCCCGCCCCCTTGCCGTGGGAGTTGATCAGGTCCACCTGTTCCTTTCGAGCCACTTCAAGGAAATTCTTAAAGCTCCTGAGAGAAATTTTGTCCAACCTAACCGAATAAACCTTGTAACCTATTTTCCGAAACTTCTGCAGGAAGACTCCGGATGGCCCCGCCACCACGAATTCGAATTTTTCCCCATCTCTACTCTTACTCTTACTCAAATTCGACAGTAAGTCGAATACTACCTGTGGCGCTCCGCCGACTTGCATGCTCGTCAGTGCAATTAAAACTTTTACTTTATCCTTTTTACTTTTTAATTCTGATAACGCAGTTATCAGTCCAAGCACCCCCCAAAAAGCAATCATGGGGGCATCGGAGAAAAACTGTTCGCCGGAGATAAGATTGTCCAGCAGCCAACCGGCCAAAAACCCGCCCAGCACAAACCCAAAAACCTGAATCTCCTTACCCCTGGAACGCAGGAAATCAAAGATTTTCTTAAACAACAACCCCCAGATAGCGATCACCAACCCCAACGCCGCCAATCCTCCCCGAACCCAAAGATCCAGAAATAAGCTGTGGGTCAGGCTAACTCCCGTGAATTTATCAAGGTTGTGCTGGTTGTAACCCACCCCGAAAACCGCAAAATACGGTTTTTCCTTGAACAGATCAAATATTTTTCCCCAGCGCTCAAACCGGCCCAGAGTCGAAGCATCCACGGTTACAGTCGTCGAATCCGGTTTGACGGCATCATCCTGAATGCTGATGGTGGAAAAGAATTTGCTGTAGACCTGGGGGTTAAGCTGGATAAGAATAAGACTAACCACAACCAAAGTCCCCGAGAAGAACGCTACAGTTTTGATTCGTTTCTCCTTCAGAAGCCAAACAAACCAAGCCGTAAAAACACCAATACCGGTAACAATTGCGCCGCGGGAAAGAGTGTACAAAATTCCGGAATAGAAAATAATTGCTGACGCAAAAAAGTAATCAAACCAGCGCGCCGAAAATCTCCGGACGGTAGTGATTAAAGCCAGGCATACCGCCAAAACCACCGAAACGTAGAGGCCAAAGGTGGCGTGCGCCGCTTTGCCGGTGAATTCGATCGTCCAATTCTTGAGATCAATAAATTGGCTTAAGAATCCTACACTGCGGTTTCTAATATCGTAAACCCAAAAGTCGATCGATCCTCCCGATTTGGTAAATTCCCAAATTCGGAAGAGAGAAACCAGGGCTGCGATCACCCCTACCAGAATCACGATCTGTAAAACCCGGCGGATGAGATTGTTTCCCCCCAACCGGCCAAAATAAAGCGCCAATGGAAAAGGCAAGAAGTACAAGGTGAATTTAAAAAGGTGCAGGAAATCATCCGAGGAAGGAACACCCGTCAACACCAACCCATAGAAGTAGGAGACGAAAAGAACCGCCATTAGAAAATAGTAGAAGAGGGCGATTTTGTTAGGAATCAGAAAATCTTTCAAAACGGCGGTGAATTTCTCACGGCCGTTCTTTATCCATAAACCGGCCACAATCGAAACTAAACCAAAAACGAGAAATGGCAGTAGCGGCTCCACAAAAATCCCCTCTCCTACCTGGACTTTAGGAAAAAGCGGCGTGAAGATAAAGAAAACCAGGAAGGATAGAATCCCCAAACCCTTAAGATTTATTTTTTGAAGCAAGTTCGTCATAAATTTCCAAGTACTTCCTAGCACAAACCTTAACCGAGAAGTACTCTTTAGCCAGCCTGAGAGCATTTTTCTTAAAAGTTTCCCGCTCTCTAACCAGCTTCTGCATTTTAACCTGAATATCTTTCCGATCAAGGGGAT
>JBBDZA010000034.1:0-3486 GCA_040900425.1 Parcubacteria group bacterium | reverse complement strand
CAGGTTCGACATCAGAAGATGGGGACGGAATTACAGGTGTAGGCACCGGAGGAGGTACCACAGGAGCGGGAGAAATAGTGTAAGTGGCTGTACCCAGAGAGCTTAAAACATCAGTACCGTAACCGTCATTGGCCCTCACTGCTCCAGAAGTGAAAACGAGCGAAGCAGAACCTGGTGCCTTCAGTCTAAAGGCAATACTTGCTACTCGACCAGCTGAACCGGTGAAGCCGGGTGTTGGTATTCCGCCATTTAAACTTATAGTCCCTGCGGTGTTTGAGAAACTAGGCTCTTCGACCCAGAGCGAGAAGATTGAACCACTCTTACTGACAGAAACTACTTCCAGAAGATTAGCTGGGAAACGGATAGTGGCATCTGCGTTGTTAATCGTCTTGCCTTGGGTATTGACTAAGACATTAACATTTAAAATATTGCCAGTAGTCTGATTGCCTGAAGAGGGAGAGAAGTAGAGCAATGCCGCATCCGCTCTCCCCCAAAAAGAAAGGAGGAAGAATAGCGATAAGATCGGAAGATATTTTTTATTTCTAGACGGAATCATTTTTCTTTCTTTTTTTAACCACAAATCCAAGAGCGATAAGGATAAGCACTACCAAGACGACAATGACAATAAGATTAAGATAGGAGGATTTAGACTCATATACGGATTCCCTGGCGTTACCGGAGCCGTCTACAGCCGTCACTATTACCCTAGTTGGTTTATTCTGATTTTGTAATACATAAGTACCGCTACTGCGAGTTGGTGGTAAGTCGCCCTCTCTTACTTCGTAATATTTAAGGCCGGATTCTTCATCTATGGTACTAAATGACAAGAATTTTTTGCCCTCAAAAACCGAATCATCTTGTCCGAGAACAATCTCGAATGGCAGAGGCGGAGTTTTGTCTCTTGAAATCAAGGCATCCAAGTCATTGGCTGGCTTATTGCCCGCTTCTTGCGGTAAAACATTTATGGTGAGATTTTGGACGCTGGCCGTTTCCCTTGTTCCCTTGCCATCATTCAAATAAACGGAAATACCTTCTGGACGTAGAGTTATTTGCCCGACATCTGTGAGATTCAGAGCAATTTTGAATAAAGTTGCGTTTTGACCACCGAAACCGCTCGGCACACCACCTACAAAAGAAATTACCCTTAGGTCATCTGACAATGAGGGTTTGCCCGGCCACAAGGAGAAGCTCGATTCCGATAGATTAATGTCTCTTATCAAAATGGCGCCGGGCAGATAATCCAGAGATATTTTACCTTCAACCGTGTTTATTTCTTTATCTTCAGAATCGATTTTGACAGTAACCAAGATAATGTCACCGACGAAAAACTCCGTACGCTCCGTCTCCAAATAGACATTCGAGGCGAAAACAGAATACGGCAACAATATCGCGCTCAATACCAGACTGAAGAGGTAAATTTTTTTGTTAAATAATTTATTCATAATTATTTATTCCAGTGATACAGCAAAATCGAGAAGTCTACCGAGTTTACTTTACCATCCTTGTTTATATCGACGTAAGGATTCCTAAACGGCGGTTCTGACTGCCAAAACGCCAAGAGTATAGAGAAGTCCACAGAGTTAACTCTGCCGTCACAATTGAAATCAGCGATACCGCAAGATTCTGAATAAATCACCGCCGCGCCGCCTCCACCTCCGCCGCCGCCACCACCTCCGCCACCACTAGGAGGTGGTGTAGGGGCATCAGGGTCAGCTTCAGCTACAAACTGTTCCGTTGATGCAGCCCAGTTGGTCTCTGCTAAAGCTCGCGCCCTAACCTTGAACCAATAAGTGCCCGCCGTTGGAATATTGTCGAGAGTGAGGTCTAGATTTATGAAGCTCCCAGCATTGATAAAAGCGGTATCTGATGCAGAATCGATATCGTCGTCACCACCGCATAAATTGCTTTCACTATCTACAATACAATAGACATAATAGAAGTCGCTCCCAGAAGTTCCCATGTTGTCTATCCGCACATTGGCAGTAATGAACGGAATAATCGTGTCTGTGATTTCGACTATGGCCACGTCGGCCGGCGAGCTAGAAAGAGACCAGTAATCATTCAATCTGATTGTTTGGCCATCTATAACAACCGAGACTACCGTCTCCCAGACACCACCGACTGGACTACCGCCAAGGCTATAACTAAAACTATATGTGCCATCTGAATCCTTGGTCATAGGGTCACCTGATACTTGAGGTGTTCCGGCGGAATCAGTAATAACCACTGTTGGCAAAGAATCGGCATCGGTCGGGACAGTCGCATAGTTGAGAACTTGTAACTTGGCTTTGTAAGCAGTGTTAACAGTGGTCTCTCCAAAGTCGGAGAGAGTGACTGTCCAGCCTTTCGCTATCTCTAGAGTGAGAGTGGAGGTAGCGGCATCAACGTCTGATTGCGTGGCGAGCGAACCAGAATCAAGGTCAGCTCCAGTTAGAGTACGGCTAACCGAGCTCCAGACGGCCGCGGCGGTATCAGCCACCAGGGTACCGAACGAGGTGAGCGTCCGACTGCTATACGACCAGATAGAGGCGGGCAGGGTGGCAAACAAGCTTGATGAAGCTGACAGAACGGCAGCGTTGGTGTTGGCATTAATGACGGCCGCGAGGGAAGATGTTGCCACCGTCAAGCTCTCATCCACCACCTCCTTGATTGTGCTTGTTGAAACTACTGACCAATCAACGATAAAACTTTTATCCACGATGACCAAATCTCCCCGCGCCACGCTCCCACATTTCATAACCGACGGCCAGATACCAGAAGGGGCATCCCCCGCTGTCGTGTAATTGTAGTAATGCCAGCCGTCATCATTTGCCGTCATGAGCGTGGTCGACGCAACCACTTCCACATTAAGAGGGTCAGTTATCCCTATCCAGCAATCTGTCGTAGTGGCGACAAAATTGTCATCGAAGACGAGCTCACCTAGGGTAACGGTGCCGCCGGGGGCGATTTTCTGATAACTGGCGGCAAAAACTGCAGAAAATCCCAAAAGCCCAGAGCAGAAAAATAAAACGAGTAAATATTTTTTTCTAACG
Organism: Parcubacteria group bacterium; assembly: GCA_040900425.1. Taxonomy (GTDB): domain Bacteria; phylum Patescibacteriota; class Minisyncoccia; order Phycocordibacterales; family Zambryskibacteraceae; genus UBA5004. The sequence goes on along the minus strand of JBBDZA010000034.1, from coordinate 454 downwards.
TTCAAGGTAATAAAATAATATCATACCCCGAGACTTTCCACAGTAAAAGTTAACATCTGTTGCCATAAAATCTGGTACAATTAAAGTCGAGGATTATAGACATGTTTTTACCAAGTACAGATTCCTTTGTATTGACACGAGGGACAATCGTTAAACCTAGTTTTCCTGTATTTTTACCAAATACAGACTCCTTTGTATTAATACGTAGGTCAGTTGTTGATCCTACCCATCTACTAGAGGCAGAAAATGCGGTAGCCACTGTCCAAGAGACAGCGAATCTAGAAGAGGTCAAGGTGAGCGATCATGGTAAGCGCAACTTTTTGAAAGTGGCTGGCATTGCCGGCGCTGGTCTTATCGTTTCTCAACTCTCACCCAAGAAAGCCCAGGCTTTAATAATGGGCAGTTCACCCACTACAGGAGTAGTCGGTGTCAAAGATGCAACCAATGTAAGAAT
>JBBDZA010000033.1:0-3501 GCA_040900425.1 Parcubacteria group bacterium | reverse complement strand
AGCATAGTATTAGCTTCCCGAATTATGTATGTTTTGCAATGACCTTTTTAAGAATGAACTAAGAGTAGCTGAGTATTTGAGGCGTTGAGTGGCCTACGGGATCTCCGTTCCCCACTCATCCCCCGCTCGAGGCCTCCTGTTTATTTCACAGAGTTCCACAGAGGAAAAGAAAGACCTGCCCGACTGGGATGCGCGACCGGCGGTCAGGCGGGGAGTTCCACAGAGAGAAGAGGGGGTGAGCGCCACTCCTGTTCGGGAGCTCGGCCCCAACCCCTGGTCGTCAGCTCTGGATCCTTTTTGATCTTATCCTTTTGCCCTTTTGCGGTTTGATTTGAACTTGCTTCTTGCAATTTGCTTTTTTCTCCTTTCCCGCTTTCACGGCATCCGATGAAGGGGAATCCAAACCGTAAAACAGAAAACGACAAAGAACAAACTGAAATCAAACAGAAAGAAGAAAATAGAAATTAACAGGGGGGGGTTGGTATTTCTGAATAATAACTCCTTCACTGCTCGTGCCGTTTACTCGCCCCTAGCCCCCGAAATTGAGGCGGTGCGCGGCGGAATTCATTTGCAGTGTGTTTAATTACGCCGCAACTTGATCGATCTTTCAGATCCGGAGTAAGTTTGGGCGGCGGAATTTCGGCTCATTTAAGCCCTATCCGAGGTGTGCGGTGGGTGACGAATGGTGCGTTTCAATTTCGGAAAGATTTCTTTGGTTACTTTCTTTCTCGGAAAGAAAGTAACAAACAGTTCTTTTTGGGCGAGTCTCAAAGGGATCCCTTCTGGACAAAGGAAAATGGACTCGCCGAAGGCAACTAGCCGAACAAAGGTCCAATCACCAGACTCCCCATCATCCAACAACCCCTTTCGAAGAAAAGTAGACCTGCGGAGGTAATTCGTTGAGTTTAATCCAACAGATCCGCCAAGTCGATAACGAGTCCGCAAACAAGGCGAAGCGGGGCTGGCAACATATCCCGAAGAGGAGTATATTGGTAAAAACACAGGAGAAATCATGAGGCAGGTCGTAATCTATCCAGGAGAGGACAAGTACTGGGTTGCCGAATGTCCGAGCCTTCCCGGGTGCGTCAGCCAGGGAAAATCGAAGGAAGAAGCGATTGCCAATATTCGCGAGGCGATCGAGGGGTACGTTAGTACACTTAAGGAAGACAAGCTTCCCATTCCACCCGAAAAGTTCGAGACTATTCTCATTGCGGTATGAGCTCCCTTCCGCGGATCTCCGGTCGTGAGTGTATCAAGGCTCTTTCGAAAGTCGGATTTGTCCAAAGGAGACAGCACGGCAGCCATAGTATTCTTAGAAGAGACAAGCCGTTTGCTCAATTGGTTGTGCCTGATCACAGGGAGTTATCACCTCAGACAGGGGTGGCCTTGAGCTCATAAGTTGGCTTATTATTCGTTGAGGGGACGTTTGATGGGGAAAAGCAAGATTATCGTCGTTCAGGACAATCGGATTTCAGTGATTTCTGAGAAACAAGGCGACTTCATCTGTCTTACCGATATGGCGGAGGCGAAGGAAGGAGAATCCCGTGCCGCCGATATCATCAAGAATTGGATTCGAACCAGAACGACGCTCGAATTCCTTGGAACGTGGGAGCAAATGTATAACCCGAATTTCAAAGTGGTCGAATTTGACCACTTTGAAATGCAGGCCGGACTTCCTTCGTTTGTGTTATCGTCAGGCATTTATAAGGGTATTCCCTTAAAAATGATTTGCTGTTATAAGGGTATAACCTTATATTGAATCCAAAAAAAAGGTATTTCCTTATGGTAAACCTCAATAGAAAGCTCATGGTCGAGCAGCTGGACAGGAAATTGTCAAAATTGGCAATCCTCAAGGCCACAGAAATTCCCTCAAAAGGCTGGATCAATACAATCAGAAAAACGCTGAACATGTCCCTTGCTCAGCTTGGGAAACGGTTAAAGAAGACTGCTGTTTCCGTCCGGGAAATGGAGGAGCGAGAGGAGAACAGAACGATCACGCTGAAGAAACTCATCGAGGTTGGAGAAGCGCTCGACCTTCAATTCGTCTATGGGTTTCTTCCAAAGGAAGGCTCGATTGAGGAGATGATTAAGAAACGCGCAGAGCGAGTGGCCAGTGAAATCGTTATGAGGACCTCTCATACCATGGCTCTCGAAGACCAGGAGAATCGACAGGAACGACTTCAGCAGGCGATTAAAGGGCGTACCGAACTCCTCGCTCAAGAAATACCGAAGCATCTATGGGATTAGGGCTTGACTACACCGATGGCCAGACCCCGCTCGACGACGATGAGAAGGAAGGATTGCTTATCAGGACAATCACGACGCGTGGGGAGCTGGACGAGTTTGAACAGCTTGGCGTCGAGAAAGCCTTCGAGTGGACACGGAAGAGAAAAATAGCTCTTGCGGACATGCTCACAGAGAAATTTGTCAAAGAACTGCACAAGAAAATGTTCGGGGACATCTGGAAGTGGGCAGGGTATTTCCGAACGTCAAACAAGAACCTCGGTGTGGACAAGAGCGAGATCCGTCCCGAATTGAGAAAACTGCTGGATGATGGTAAATACTGGATCGATCACAGGGCCTTCGTGGAAGATGAGATCGCTGTGCGATTCAGCCACCGGATTGTGTCGATTCACCCGTTTGCTAATGGCAACGGAAGACACTCGCGGCTGATTGCTGACATCCTCGCCAGTCATGGGCTTGGCAGGCCGCCGTTCACCTGGGGAAGCGTCAATCTTACAGCGAAAGGTGCAGCACGCTCGGCTTATCTACGCGCGCTACGACAAGCGGATGAAAACAACTACGGCGAGCTCATGAGATTCGCCAGGCAGTGAATCCTGCGGTCAGGTTAATCTCATCAACGGTTACGGAATTCTTAGAATCGTTACTCCACAAGAGGTGCACTATGACAACCCCTAAGAAAGAATTTGATTCTATCCAAGTCAAGCGGGAGGCCCAAGAGAAGATTTATGAGGCAATCAAGGGTATGACGCCAGATCAGGAAATCGCTTATTTTCAACAGGCCTTAAGCAAAAGCGACCTTTCCAAGTGGTGGCAATCGACATCACAGAGAAGAGAGATATCTAAAACGCGCTAGTTTTGGTGTTTGCCTTTTTCGCCTTTCATTTGAACTTGCTCTTTGGTGTTTGATTTTTCTCCTTCCCCGCCTTCCCGTAGAGCCACACAAAACCCCTTCGGGGTTTCGTTGCAATCAGCCGTCCGTTTTAACGGATGGCGTGCAAAAACACATCCCCTTCATATCACGGCATCCGATAAAATCCCTGCCCGAACGACCGTATTTGTCTCAATCACGTTCGGTCGGGCGGGGGACGCCTTTTAGGCGAACAAAACCCCTTCGGGTTCGATGTAAAGAGCTCTGCTTCCTACTCATCCGCCGCCCCATCTCTCCGGTCTATACATCCCGAGAGAAGGGGGGTGAGCACCACATCTGGTCGGGAGCTCTGTTCCCCACTCATCCCCCCACCAAAAATCGCGGCGGGC
>JBBDZA010000032.1:0-3505 GCA_040900425.1 Parcubacteria group bacterium | reverse complement strand
TTCTTATCCCAAGTAAATCGTTATCAAAAGCAACTTTCTTTTTGACCTCTAACCTCCTGATTCACACCAGGACTTTTCATAATCTTCTTTTGATAATCATTGTTGTCAATTAACCAAGTGCAATTCAGCGCTTGGTTAACAGCAACAAATGATGGTACAACAAGACATTCATTTTCTTAGCAAGGCATGTGTCGCCTGGTTAAGGGGGAATGGTTATTCCGAAGCACGGATTCGGGATTACCTTCGATTATGGGACACCGGTATCATGAAGTTCATGAGGGAATGTTCGATATCGGCTTTTAGTTTTCAAGTTGGGGAGGACTTTATGAGTTCCCCCTTCCCGTTTAACAGCTCCACCTATAGACGCGCTGTACGCCGCAGTGTAGCGGTGCTTTCGGATTTTCTCGCCCATGGCAAGGTCAGCAGAAGGATCGTCAACCGGGTCAACCATGAACTTCCCGGGGAGATAGGTGATACGGCGGAGGCTTTCATAGCGTCCCAGGCCGAGTTGCGCCGAAGTATGCTCACGCTTAATGAGCATAGACGCATACTGAGTTATTTTATCCAACACCTGTCGCTGAAATCAGTACATCAAGTCTCGGGGATCACTGAGGAACACGTACTTGCCTTTCTGTCCTCCATGCAGAACTGTAAGGATAAATTCCTCAATACTACCCGCCTGTTCTGCCGATACCTTTACACACATAAGTTGGTGGACAGGAACATCGAATACGTGATAGGCAGGAACCGCCTTCCCAAGCGGGAAAAACTACCATCCGTATACGGCCCCAACGAGGTCAGGCAGATAGAAGGTGCGGTGGATCAGGCCAGCCCGACTGGCAAACGTGATTACGCAATACTCCTACTTGCCACCAGACTGGGCTTCCGCTCATCCGATATCGCCGGGCTGCAACTTGCCAACGTGGACTGGGACAATAACCTCATCAGGCTTACCCAATACAAGACCAAGCGGGAGATCGAGCTTCCTCTGCTTTCCGATGTCGGTGAGGCCATTATCAATTACTTGCAGCATGCGCGGCCGGTATCTCCCGAGCCGAACGTGTTTCTTTCCGCATGCGCCCCCTACCGACCGATCAACCGCCTGATCATCAATGGTGCCATCAGCCGGATTATCTTGGCATCGAAGGTGGACATCCGCAACAGGAAGTTCGGTCCTCATGCCATGCGGCATACTCTTGCGACCCAGTTACTTAGCAACGGTACCCCGTTGCCGATTATCTCGGAAGCCCTCGGCCATGTGGCCACGCAGACCACAATGAAATACCTCCGCGTCGACCTCAACAACCTCCAGCACTGCGCACTCGAGGTTCCCATGGTCGCTAAAGGATTTTATATCCAGAAGGGAGGTATGTTCTATGAGTAAGCGGACCATTTACCGGAGCGTTTTTGCTCCATACTTCAACAGCTTCCTTAAAATGAAGGAACAGATGGGCTTCGGCCTTCCCAAGTTCCAGGATGTGTTCGCCGAGTTAGACCGCTTCTTCCTGGCAACAGGTGCAACCGAACATTACATCACACGTGAACAGATAACCGCATGGAGTGAAACACGGATTAATGACAAAACCCGGACGCTTTACGATAAGCACTCCATCGTCCGACAGTTCTGCCGTTACCTATGCCACCTTGGGCATGAGTGCTACATACACCGGCTTCCGAGGCAAAACTGGCCGCCGTTTATTCCTTATGTCTTCTCACATGAAGAGATGGAGCGTCTCTTTCAGGCCAGCGATAAACTGACCTTGCCGTACAGGAGCATGACGAGTGTTCTGATTGCCATTCCAGCCCTGATCCGGCTACTCTACTCCACGGGGATGCGTATCGGCGAAGCACTTTCCCTGAAAAACGAAGACGTAGACCTCGAGCGCAATCACATCCTGCTCAAACGGACGAAGAACCAGATGGAGCGGTTGCTTCCAGTATGCCCCTCGTTGTTTGAGGTGCTTAACCAGTATAGGGCCTACCGCGACCGGATTCCCATCAAAGGGCTGTCGATCCGCACGGCTCCTTTTTTTGTGTCAACGGTGGGCAAGCCGGTAAGTATGGGGGCCGTCCGCCACTGGTTCCGCGAGATACTTGTGCAGTGCGGGATCCCCCGCCGCAGCGACGGGCAGGGACCCCGTATCCACGATATCCGCCATTCAACGGCCGTGCATTCCCTCATGAAAATGATACGCGATGGGATGGATATCAATTGCGCCCTGCCCATCCTGTCGGTTTTCCTGGGGCATAAATCACTTAAAGGCACGGAGACTTACGTCCGGCTGACCCGTGAGATGCATCCCGATATCGTCGGGATGGAGCGTGCGGTGACCTCGTGTGTATTCCCAAATAATCCTTATACCGAAACAGATCATGGAAACGACTGACTTTGCAAAATACCTGACCAGGTTCTTTGCTGAATATCTGATCGGAGAACGGGGTGCGAGCACCAACACAATCAGGTCGTACAGCAACACCTTTACGCACTTGCTCGCTTTCATGGATGAAAAGGAACATATCAAAGCAGATGCCTTGTTACTCGATCACTTTGACAGAAATGTGATCCTGCGTTTCCTGGACTGGCTGCAAACCAGCAAGAAAAGTGGTAACGCGACAAGGAACCAGCGCCTTGCTGTATTGCACTCATTCTTCAGATACATGCAATACGAGGACGTGAAGCGCATGGCCCGTTGGCAGGAAATCCTATCCATCAAAGTGAAACGGCAGCTAAAAAGAAGTGTCAACTACCTTACCGTCGATGCCATCAAGTTCCTACTGGCGCAGGTAGCCACTGGCAACAAGACGGGACGGAGGAACCTGGCGCTTATTGCGTTGATGTACGACTCCGGTGCCAGGGTACAGGAAATGATTGACCTGTCTCCATCCGCACTGCGAATGGACAAACCTTCCTGTATTACACTTCATGGCAAGGGAAACAAAAAGCGGATTGTTCCCTTACAGCAAGAACAGGTGGCGTTGTTACGGATGTACATGGAGGAAAATGCACTTGACAGGCCGGCTAACAATCAGCGCCCGTTGTTTGCCAATAATCGCGGCGGAAGATTGAGCAGTGCCGGAATTACCTACATACTGAATATGTATGCTGAGATGGCCCGAAAGCTAAAACCGGAACTCATTCCAAGAATATCACCCCATACACTCCGCCACAGCAAGGCTATGCATCTGTTGCAGGCTGGAGTCAATCTCATCTATATAAGGGATATGCTTGGCCACGTCTCCATACAGACGACAGAAATATACGCTCGTGCTGACTCAAAACAAAAACGGAAAGCATTGGAAGAAGCTTATGTCAATGTCATCCCCAATAGGTTGGAGCAGGGATCATGGGAAAAAGACCCGCGGCTTAAAACCTGGCTGAAGAGCCTCTCCAAATAAGGATGTTTATAGCGTTATCAAAAGTTGCATTAACAAGTATGGTGTGTAAGGAACTGTTAACCAAGCCGCATGTTAATCCTCTTTTGATAACGATTTACTTGGGATAAGA
>JBBDZA010000031.1:0-3513 GCA_040900425.1 Parcubacteria group bacterium | reverse complement strand
ACGAAAATGGCTTATTTACTGCATTTTCTAGCTTTTTGTCCTTTATCTTAATATTGTCCTTAATAAACACACTGTCATTCCCTATAAGACAATTAATAGAACATGTACTAAGAGACATTTGACATTCTTTCCCATCTTTAGGCTATCGATGTAAAATTTGTCCTTTATTATGCCAGAGCTCAACGCTTATTGACATGCTATTATTAAGGCCGCATGAATACTAAGTTTCTTACGCCCTACAATCCACAGGAAACGGAAGGTCGCATATACAAACTTTGGGAAGAAAGTGGCTTTTTCAACCCGGACAACTTACCTGGGGAAAGAAGTGAATCTTTTTCGATAGTTTTACCTCCCCCGAATGTGACGGGTGTGCTCCATCTAGGACACGCTTATGAAAGTGCCCTCCAAGACACTATCATCCGCTTCCAAAGAATGCGCGGCAAAAAAACTCTTTGGACACCGGGTACCGATTCAGCCGCTATCGCCACCCAATCTAAAGTGGAGAAGATGGTTCAGAAGAAGGAAGGGCTCTCCCGCCATGAACTGGGTAGAGAAAAATTAATAGAGAAGATAGAACAATTTGCCAAGGAAAGTGAGGACACCATTTTAAACCAAATTAAAAGAATGGGGGCATCTCTCGATTGGTCTAGATACGCTTACGCTCTTGATGATAAAAGAAAAGTGGCAGTGGAGACGGCCTTCCAAAGAATGTTTGAGGAAGGACTTATTTATCGCGGGCATCGCATCGTCAACTGGGATCCGAAAGGCCAGACTACGATATCTGACGATGAAATCGCCCACGAGGAAAAACTCGGTAAATTTTATTATCTCAAATACGGGCCATTTATTATCGGTACGGCGAGGCCGGAGACAAAATTTGGTGATAAGTATGTGGTCATGCATCCCGGTGATAAGAGGTACTCTCAATATAAACATGGAGAAAAGCTTGAACTGGAGTGGATAAATGGTTCCATCACCGCCACTGTTATTAAAGACGAGGCTATAGACATGGAGTTCGGCACCGGGGTGATGACTATTACCCCCTGGCACGACAGGACTGACTTTGAAATAGCCGAACGGCATGGGCTAGAAAAAGAGCAGATTATAGACAAGTACGGCAGACTTCTGCCGATAGCCGGGGAATTCGCCGAAATGAAAATTGGCGAAGCTCGGGAAAAAATTATTGAAAAACTGGAGAAAAAAGGCTTACTCGAAAAGACGGAAGAAAATTATGTCCACAATATCGCTACTGCTGAACGAACCGGAGGTCTCATTGAACCGCAGATTATGGAGCAATGGTTTGTCGCAGTAGACAAGGAATTCAAAATAAAAAATTCTCGAATACCGGGAATTGAGAGCGGCTCTTTGACGACCTTAAAAAAAATCATGCGCCTCTCGGTGGAGTCTGGCGCTGTGGAAATGCCTCAAGAAGGCTTCAGGAAGTCGTATTTTAATTGGATAGACAATCTTCACGACTGGTGCATCTCTCGCCAAATCTGGTTCGGGCATCGTATCCCTGTCTGGTACAAAGGAGAAGAAGTACACTGTGACTCTAAAAAGCCCAATGGAGAAGGTTGGGTAGAGGATGAGGATGTTTTAGATACGTGGTTCTCATCGGCACTTTGGACATTCTCCACTCTGGGCTGGCCGGAAAAGACCCGAGACCTTGAATCCTTCCATCCTACTAGTCTGATTTCTCCCGGCTACGAAATACTTCCCTTGTGGATCTCCAGGATGATTTTGATGAGCGGTTTCCATTTGGGGCAAGTTCCCTTTAAAAAAGTGATGATTCACGGCATGGTTCGAGATAAAGAGGGGCGTAAGTTCAGTAAATCGCTAGATAACGGAGTAGACCCAATCGAGATGATAGAAAAATACGGCACTGACGCCTTGCGCTTGGGGCTGTTAGTGGGTACAGCTTACGGCAACGATGTTAAATTTGATGAAAGTAAAATCAGAGGCTACAAAAATTTTGCCAATAAACTTTGGAATATAGCAAGATTCGTCCTCTCCAGGGAAAAAGAAGGCGATATCAAAAAAGAATTGCAAGAAGAATTCGACTTACTAGCTAAAGACCTGACTGAAGACATGGAAAGTTACCGCCTCCACTTAGCGGCTGAGAAAATCTACACCTACATCTGGCACCGCTTAGCTGATGAGATAATAGAGGAAAGCAAGTCCGAAACTAAGGGCGAAATAAAGTCGGAGTACATAGCTTCTCTATACTATCTTCTAGAGAACTCACTCAAACTGCTTCACCCCTTTATGCCTTTTATCACAGAGGAGATCTGGCAAGAATTAAAAGCGAAAATGAGAGCTTTAGACTCTCGAGGCTTACAAGAGACAGCTGACAGCTTACTTGTGATAGAGCCATGGCCAGCCAAATAATTTATGCGCTCTTAGGTGGTATCCTGCCAGCTTTAGTCTGGCTTGCCTTCTGGCTACGCGAAGATTACAAACACCCCGAACCGCGCGGACTAATACTCCGAACCTTCCTCTTCGGTATGGCGGCTGTGGTCCTCGTCCTGCCGTTTCAAGAAGTGGTGGATACGTGGTTCCCGGGCATGGCAGCGGCGGCCATCCTTTTATGGGTTATCTTGGAAGAAGTTTTCAAATTTGTAGCCGCGTACTTCGGTGGACTTCACTCGGCAGAAGATAATGAACCGATAGACCCTATTATCTATATGATTACCGCGGCTCTCGGCTTCGTAGCACTGGAAAACGCGCTCTTTATATTCGGACCACTTATCAGGGAAGATATCACGCAGGGCATTATTACCGGCAATCTGCGCTTCATCGGCGCGAGCCTCTTACACGTAGTCTCATCTGGCATCATCGGAGTGGCCCTAGCCTTCTCCTTCTATAAGCCCAGAGGAAAACGCATTGCCTTAACTTGCCTGGCCCTACTTGCGGCCATAGTCTCCCATGCTATTTTTAATTTAGCCATAATCTACGGCGGCACATCCGGCGCCATGTACGCGTTCGGACTGGTCTGGGCGGGAATCATCTTTCTTTTATTAGCCTTTGAGAAGGCAAAAGCGATTGCACGATAAGCAGTATGGGATATAATTAAACTATCATGCCAAACAAAAGATCTTTTTTTGAAAGACTAACGGGCGCTGTACGATTAGATGAAGAAAAGGACGAGCCAGAGCCTCGCTCTGGCCGGGAAGCAATTTCCAAATCAAATATTTTTGAGGAAAAAGAGGAAGAAGCCCAACTGACAGTGGACGTTTACCATACCCCATCAGAAATTATCATTAAAACCATGGTGGCCGGGGTCAAACCTGATGATCTCGATGTCTCCATTACTAGAGACTCGGTTACTATCCGCGGCAAACGCAGTGAAGACAGAACTATTTCGGATGATGAGTATTTCCACCGTGAACTCTATTGGGGCTCATTTGCCAGAGTTATCGGTTTACCGGAGGAAATAGACGTGGATGGAGCGGAAGCTGTGGAAAAGCACGGGATGCTTGTTCTCCATCTGCCTAAACTAGACAAAAACCGCCA
>JBBDZA010000030.1:0-3533 GCA_040900425.1 Parcubacteria group bacterium | reverse complement strand
GGACCGGCCTGATAGGCTGTTTGGCGCATGGGTCTACTCATCGAACGATGGTGGGGTTTACGACCTGCGAGGATTCTGGGAAAAGAAGGTTTATAGCGGTGAGGACTTGGCCGAGCTGCAAACAAGCTTTGGAGCTTACCTTCAGGACAAGCAGCACGCTCTATAACGTATATGAGGCCTCAGGTGGCCATAGGACCTCTGGCAGCAGGGTCCTTTGTCAAACGTTGCTCCGAAGGAGGGACGGCTATAGAGTGCAACAGGAGGCTTAAGTATGAATATGAATATGAAAAATCATGAGGAATGGCAAGCCAATGCCGACAGGTTGTTACTTACACTGCAGAGCGACGAAGTGAGGGAAAAGTATCTAGGGGCTATAACTATTTTAATTGAAAAGTTTGAAATTGCGGGCCAGAAAGAGTACAAATATGACTTTGATTTAGGCGTATCCCGCAATGAGGCAAGGGCCATTCTCAAAAATCTTCACCGCTATGATGTCATTTCTGTCTCAAGCCAGATTCGCCGGTCAAAACCCAAGCCGGGGGCTCCGGTCTTCACTATTGCCCACACGATTTTAGACGACCCATCCATAGCCGATAGTTCATGGACCGACATTCGCGTCAAAATAGCCGCTCTCCATTACTTAAGAGAGAGGTTGAGCAATAAGAGACGGCTAGCTACTTTGCCACTACCCCCGGGTACGACGTGGGAAGATATTACAATGAAATTCCTGGATGGTCACACAGTGAAAATTACCGTGGCGGGAAAAGTACACAAGCGTGATTTCACTGAGATGGGTTTTCGAGACGAGCGTACGATGAATCCCAACAAGCAATGGGAACTTCTACGTGATATCGCTGATGACCACGGACAGATTGATTGGAACAGCCCCAAAGCATCCCCGGCGGTACGAAGCCGAAAGAAGGCACTCGCTGATAAGCTTCGAGAGTACTTTGGTATAGATGAGGACCCTTTCAATGACTACAGACAAGAGAAGGCCTATCGAATAAGGCTGACCCTTGAACCAGAGAAGCAATAGCACCTCAGCAGTCAATTTCGGCATCTCTCCGTGAATTTTCACGAGAGCATTTCTTGAATCATCCCCCATTTTTACCGGGGATTCTTTGTTTTCCGGTTCCATTGCGTGAGTTTTTGGCATTTAGGTTAGAGGCACTCAACAGACCTCGCTATTAACACATCATTCACATGAGCCAAGAATTCACAACCTTTGACCTTAATCTTGCCAGCACTTTAGTATCGCTGGGTTTTGAATTATTGGAACTCGACCGGACTGCAGACCCACGCAAAGTAAGATTCGTATTTCGCCAGGATAGCGAGCTTGGAAAATCCGTAGAGAATTACTGGGCCAACAACCTTACTGTTTCGCCACAGGAGCTATTCAATGCTCAAAAACTCCTGAAAAACCGCATTTACTCGGACTTCTAGCTATGAAGAGCACTAAGCCACAAGACCCGTCGCAAGAGCAATACGAGTCTCCGCATATTACGCCGGAACTAGCCATTGAGATTTTTGGCGAAACGGCACGGGAGCCGGTAACACATAACTTACAGCTCTACTGCGACCAATGGCTGCACAAGAAGCAGTGGCTCCAGGAAGCAAAGAATGTCGTTAGCTCATTGGGCAATGACCAGGGTTCAGAGTTTCTTCGGGGAGTGTATGACGTATACATCAGAGGCGAAGAAAAGGCGGTATGGCAATGTGAGCGACATATTCGCCGCCTGCAATCTTGTCTCGAATTACTGGAACAGAAGCGACTCTTTAGTCGCCCAATTAAGACGAGCCCGGGAATGGTAGATGTATCAGCTTTGAAAGAGCGGATAGACATAGCCGACGTCATTGGACAGTTTGTGGAGCTACGCCAAGCAGGAGCCACCTGCAAGGGCCGCTGCCCATTTCACAATGACCGTACTCCATCATTTGTCGTTTATCCCAACAACGGCCGCTGGTGGTGTTTTGCCTGCAACGAAGGTGGAGACGTTATCTCGTTCGTGCAGAAAATCCGTAACTGCGGATTCCGTGAGGCAGTAGCCGAACTACAACGGATATGAAAGCGGAAGATGTACAGCATACTAAGGCGATTGCCGAGAGGGTCCAACTTGGCCAAGCTGTGGCGGCTCTCGACGACGGAAAGTCAGAGTCACAAGCAACTCTTCTAGTGCAGCTAGCCGCTGATGCTCAGTTATTCCATACCCCTGACGGCGAAGCGTACGCCACGTTAGAAGTGGACGGCCACAATGAAACGAAGGCCCTTAAAGAAAAGGCGTTCAAGCACTATCTCATGGGCCGCTTTTACGATGTGCACGGCAAGTCACCTAATGCCCAGGCGGTGCAATCAGCAATCGGAACACTGACGGGAAAAGCCTTGTTCAAAGCACCTGAATTGCCTGTTTTCACCCGCATTGCCGAATATGAGGGCAAGGTCTACTTAGACTTAGCTAATAAGGGGTGGGAGGCAGTGGAGATTACTTCTACGGGCTGGCAAATAGTCAGTGACCCGCCGGTGAAGTTCCGTCGCCCCCGGGGTATGACGGAGCTGCTTCAGCCCGTGGCCGGCGGTGATATTGATAGCCTCCGCCAATTCATGAACTTCGGCAGTGATAGAGACTTTATCTTGATAGTCGGCTTTCTGATAGCGGCACTCAACCCCAAGGGGCCATATACCATTCTTGCGCTCCACGGTGAGCACGGCTCAGCCAAGAGCACTACCGCTCGTGTCATTCGAGCTCTGCTTGACCCCAACAAGGCACCCTTGCGGTCGCAGCCAAAGGACAGCCGTGACTTGATGATTGCGGCAAATAATGGCTGGTGCTTGTCGTTTGATAATCTCTCTTTCATTCCGAATAAACTCTCTGATGATTTGTGCCGACTAGCCACCGGGGGCGGGTTTACAACGAGAGAGCTTTATAGCGACAGCGAGGAAACAATCTTTGATGCCCAGCGGCCGGTCCTAATCAACGGCATTGAGGAGCTGGCCACTCGCTCAGACTTGCTTGACCGTTTGCTTATCCTGTATCTGCCTCGTATTACCGATACTAAGCGCCGCTCCGAGCGAGTGCTGTGGAGAGAATTTGAAGCAGCCCGGCCAGGCATCCTGGGGGCGCTTTGTGCCGCCGTATCAGGAGCATTGCGAAACCTTGAGACCGTCCACTCTACCTCACTTCCCCGGATGGCTGACTTTACTTTATGGGTTGCAGCGGCTGAGTCGGCGTTGGGGTGGCCAGGGGGTACATTTTTATCTGCTTACCAGAGCAACAGAGAGGAATTGCACGAACTCGCCTTAGAATCGTCTCTAATCGCATCCACGGTGCGGGAGCTAGTCGAGCGGCATCAAGCATGGGAAGGCACTGCTACTGAGCTGCTCCAGGCTTTGAATGTCTTTGCAGGGGAAGATGTGCGCAAGCAAAGAGGCTGGCCCAAGAATGCTCGGGCCCTGAGTGGGCATCTGCGTCGCATTATGCCTAACTTGCGAACGGTAGGCATCAACGTTGATTTCTGGCGGCAGGAAGATGCAGGCA
>JBBDZA010000029.1:0-3555 GCA_040900425.1 Parcubacteria group bacterium | reverse complement strand
AAACGAAACGGCTTAGGCCAGCTTTTTGATTAGCTTCGAAAGGCGGGATTTCTTGCGGGCCACGGTATTTTTGGTAAGCATTTTGCCTTTGACGGCCTTGTCGAGAGCGCTTTGAACTTGACGCATCATGGCCTCGGCCTCTTTTTTCTGGCCGGCTGATACAAGTTTCTTGAGAGATTTAACAGCTTGGGAAACCTTGTCCTTGCGGCGCAAATTAAAGACCCGCTTGCGTTGTGAGCTCCTGTGGGCCTTCTTGGCTCCCCGGGTGATTGACATGGGAGCATCTTAGCAGACTTTGCATTATAATGACAACATGATAGGCACTCTCTCCGGCACAGTACGACACAAGGACTTAAACACCCTAGTCATAGACGTCTCCGGCGTCGGCTATAAAGTGCTGGTACCCACCGCCACAGTGCTCGAAGTGACGCCAAGCTCCTCTATTTTTCTCTGGACCCACCTCGTCGTCCGAGAAACTTCACTCGAACTCTTCGGCTTCTCCGACAAAGAAACCCTCGACACTTTTGAACTCCTCATCACCATTTCCGGCATCGGACCGAAAAGCGCTTTGAGTATTTTAAATGTAGCGAGCCCCTCGATGCTCCGTCAAGCTGTAGCAAGCGAAGATACGACTTACCTGACCCGAGTTTCGGGCATCGGCAAGAAAAACGCCGAGAAGATAGTGCTCGAACTCAAAAATAAGCTCAAAATCACGACTGAAGACCGAAGCGTGGACATGCGCTCTCTAGGTGACGCTCTGGAAGCCCTAGTCTCTCTAGGTTATAACGAGCGTGACTCCCGAGAAGCCCTCAAGCGAGTACCTAAAGAAACAGAAGGGACAAGCGAGAGGGTCAAAGCGGCACTGAAACTCCTGTCCCAACATGCCTGAACTGCCTGAAGTCCAGACCACCGTCAACGGCTTGAATAGCACTGTCAGAAATAAGAGAATAGTGGCTGTTTCCACCACTTACAAAAGCTCTTTTTACAAAAACAAAGAAGAAATTAAGAATCCAGAATTTTTCAAAAAGTTCAAGAAAGCAGTCCTGGGCCAAAAGGTATTGAAAGCCGAGAGACGGGCCAAAAATATCCTCATTCACCTTTCTGGCGGGCTGACCATTCTCGCCCACATGAAAATGACTGGTTACTTTTTCTACAATCCACCGCCAGGTGCCCAGTTTATCAGGCTCAAATTTAGGTTGGATAATGGCAAAATTTTGGCCTTTTCCGATATGAGGAGGTTTGCCAAAGTGACCCTACTTCCCACTAAAACAGTGCATGACTCCATCCATCTCAAGAGCCTAGGACCGGAACCATTGGATAAGAATTTTCAATTTACAATTTTCAATTTACAAATACAGAAAAAACCGAAGGGTAAAATTAAACAAGTGCTCATGGACCAGAATATTGTAGCTGGCATCGGTAATATTTATTCAGACGAAATTCTTTGGCGCTCTGGAGTTCATCCCCTATCGACTGTAGGTAAAATTCCAGAGAAAAATCTGCGAGTCATGTTCAGGACAATCAAAGAAACTCTAGCCAAAGGCATCGACTTCGGTGGAGACTCGATGTCCGACTACAGGAATATCAAGGGAGAAAAGGGCGACTTTCAGAACCACCACCGAGCTTACAAAAAACACAAGCTGCCATGCGAGAAAAATAAATGCCGCGGCATTCTCGAAAGAGTCAGAGTCGGCGGCCGCACCGCTCACTTCTGTGCCGAGCACCAAAGATTATTTAAGTAGGTGGTAGAGAGCCACGCCTGCGGCTACTGAAACATTGAGAGATTCCTTGGACCCCGTCATGGAAATCTCCACCACCCTGTCAGCCATATCAAGCGCCACTCTCGAAACTCCGGACACTTCATTGCCAACAATGATGGCGAATTTGCTTTTTGGTTTGAAATTCTTGATGTCCTCGGCGTTCGTTATCTGTTCGAGAGCAATTACCTCGTAGCCTTCCTTTTTCAATTTTTTAATTTCTGGACTTATAAACTTACAAACTTCATAACTTATAGACTTTTCTGCCCCTAGGGAAACTTTGGCGAAATCTTTCCTGGATCGACCGAAGCGGTCGACCGGAGCGGGAGTGGTGCCGACAAGCACGATTTTCAAGACCCCCAAGCAATCAGCGGTACGAAAGATTGAGCCTACGTTAGCCACGCTCCTCATATTATCCAGAATAAGCACGCATGTTTTCATAAGTGGGGTTATGCTATCATAAAACCATGCTCAATCTATTTCCCGATCTCTTAATGTACTCGTTTTTCGGTCCGTTTATCCTGCGCGTTCTTTTGGGCGTAATATTCATTGACCTCGGCCTTTTAAAATTCCGCAGTGAGAAAGCCGGATGGATCGCCTCTTTCGATACGCTCGGTTTGCGTCCGGCCGATCTCTTCGTCACCTTCTATGCTCTCCTCCAAGTAGTAGGCGGGCTCCTTTTACTTCTTGGCCTTTGGACCCAGGCGGCCGCCCTGGCTTTCGTCCTCTTTAGCGGCATCGAGCTTTATATAGAGTGGCAGGCGCGCGAAGTGCTCAAACGGGACATAGTTTTCTACCTCATGGTTTTTGCTATCTCTCTTTCCCTCCTCCTGACCGGCGCCGGCGCTTACGCCATAGACATCCCTCTATAATTGTTATATGTTTCTAAGTTAAGTTGCGCCCATAGCTCAGTTGGTAGAGCAGGTCCCTTTTAAGGACAAGGTCCGAGGTTCGATCCCTCGTGGGCGCACCGCATCACTATGGCCACAATCCTAGACGGCAAGAAATTAAGCGAGCTTCTTGCCCTCAAACTCCAAAAGAAAATAAAGAAGTTACCTATTAAGCCGAAACTGGTTATTATCCAGATTGGTGACCTTGAGGAGTCTAATACTTATATTAAGAATAAGAAGATATTTGCCGAAAAGATTGGGGCAGAAGCTATACACAAAAAGTATCCGGCCAATGCCCAGGAATCAGAGATAATTTCTTATATTTCCAAAAGTAACAAAGACAAGTCCGTGCACGGCATCATGGTCCAATTGCCGGCGCCCGACCACTTTGATATAGAAAAAGTGCTGGAAACTATTGACACTCGGAAAGACGTTGACGGCTTGACGGCCATCAACACCAAACATCTCTTCGACAACAACGAAGCCTTTATCCCCGCCACCGCCAAAGGCATTGTCGACCTCCTCGAAGAACACAGGGTGAAACTCGGCGGAACTAAGATTGTCATAGTAGGCCAGTCGTCCTTAGTGGGCCGGCCAGCCATGCTCGCCCTCTTAAACAAAGGCGCCACAGTCACCGTTTGCCATAAGGATACGAAGAATTTAGAAAGAGAGACAAAATTGGCTCGTATTTTAATAACGGCTGTGGGCCACCCCAAACTCATCACTGCCAAACACGTTTCTCCGGGCCAAACAGTAATCGATATCGGTATCAACATTACCAAAAACAAAAAAATCGTGGGAGATGTGGATTACGAGAAGGTTAGGAAAATCGTCAGAGCCATTACGCCCGTCCCCGGTGGAGTCGGCCCCATGACAGTCGCTTCCCTTTTCCAGAATCTGCTCAAGGC
>JBBDZA010000028.1:0-3654 GCA_040900425.1 Parcubacteria group bacterium | reverse complement strand
GGCTCCACACTAGGTTTCTAGGATTAATGCTACACTTATAAATAATGGATATTGAGAGAGAAGCTCATCGGGTATTAAGGCAAAACAGGCGTCAAACAGACGGACATCAATACACTCTACCCTCTGTGGACAGCTATCCGTACCAATGGCTCTGGGATTCGTGCTTCCACGCCATAGTTTTGGCGAAGCTCGAGCCTGACTTTGCCAAAGAAGAGCTACGAGCATTGGTGTCGAGACAGTTCGATGACGGCATGTTGCCGCGCATGATTTATTGGCAGCCGGGCGACTTGCATAAATACGAGTGGGGCAAGGATGGCACGAGCGCTCTTACCCAGCCGCCGATGATTGCCTACGCAGTGGAGCAAATTTATAAACACGACGGAGACAAGGCCTTCTTGAGAGAAATTTATCCTGCTCTTTGGAAATTTTACCGTTATCTAGAAGAACCATTTTTGGGTCAAGGATGTGCCGTTTAATTCGATAATCATAAAGAACCTGGAAGTCCTCGAGCGCCTGGCTCGGGAGCTCGAAATTGAGCAAGACGCCGAGTTCTGTAAAGAGCACATCCTTCTCATGAAAGCGGCGATGCGCAAGCTCATGTTCGAGGACGGGGTTTTCTGGTCTACTTATAGCCAGGACTATATAAAAATCAAAGTCGCTACTTGGGCCCATTTCGCCCCACTTTTTGCGGGGATTTACTCACCGGAAGAAGCTCAAGTGGTGGTGAAAAATCATCTTTTAAATGAAGAGACTTTCAAGTCTCCGTTCGGTATTAGGATTGTCTCCAAACGAGAGCCGTCGTATCAGGCTACTGCCTTGAGCTTCTCTTGGAGAGGACCCATATGGTTTGCTCCGCAATGGTTTATCTACAAGGGACTTATTCGTTACGGCTTCAAAAATGAGGCGGAAATGGTTCGTAACGCAAGCATTGACCTTCTTGAGAAAGGAGGTTTCCGCGAATATTATAGTCCAGAGACGGGTGAGGGTCAGGGAGCGAAGAACTTTACCTGGGGAGCCCTGGTAACTGATATGATAGAGGAATGACATTTGATATTGGCGAACAGCTTAAATTCAGGCCGGAAATCCTCGACTCAAAGGTCCTCAATTTCGACAATGTTGTCGTCGGGGGAATGGGCGGCTCGGCTCTTCCGGCTAGAGCGGTGTTTTATCTTGATCCGGTTTATCCGCTGTGGCTTCACCATGAATATGGCCTGCCGAGAAAAACAGAAGGCAAGACGCTCTTCGTGGCCATATCGTATTCCGGTAACACCGCGGAAACTTTGAGTTTCGCAAGAGAGGCTCATAGTAAAAGTCTTCCTTTGGCCGTCATCACCTCGGGCGGAGCCCTGAAAGATTTCGCACAGCAGGAAAACATTGCCCGTATTTTGGTCCAGGAAGGTTTAGAGCCGAGGGACGCGCTGGTTTATATGCTCAGATCACTCTTGCTTATTTTGGGCAGGACGGAACTCTTGGAAGAGATAGACAAAGTTCAAATTGATCCAGAAAAACTCGATAAGGAAGCCAAAGAGCTTGCCGATTTTATGCAAGATAAGGAATCTCTCATATATTCATCAGAGATCAATTCGGTTCTCGGCTATATTTGGAAAATTTTTCTAAACGAAAGCGCTAAAATGCCGGCATTCTCCAACTCTTTCCCGGAATTGGCGCATAATGAACTTGAAAGTCTAAACGACGACCAGAGAATAATTCTTCTGTCTGACAGTAATGATAGCCCGGAAATTAGGAAAGAGATGAAAATGTTTTTAGAGCTGGCTAAAGAATCGAACTGGAATACTAAGGAGGTTTCTCTTGATGGAAGCAGGGCAGAGAACCTTGTCGGTAACGTGCTCTTAGCAAGAAGCGTGGCGCACAATATCGCCAAAAGGAAAGGTCTCGACCCGGACGTCGTACCGACAATCGAAAAATTTAAAAGAAAATTGAAATGACAAAAATTGTTTTTGACCTAGGCGCGACTAATACTCGTGTGGCAAGAGTAGCAGACGGGGCGATCGGAGAAGTTTTAAAGGTTCTTACTCCGGAGAATCGTGATGGCTGGCCAGCGCATCTTCTGGGTTTGATTAATCAGGTGTCAGGTGAAGGAGCAGAGGAGATTGTGGGAGGTGTAGCCGGTATTAGGGAGCGTGAAGCACTAGCGGGCGCGTTTCCAGGAGCGCGTATATATAATGATGCTCTTATGTCTGGGCTTGGCGAGGCTATTTACGGGGCAGGGAAGAATGAGGAAGTGGTCGGTTACATCGGATTGGGAACCGGCATAGGGACGAGTCGGATATCCGGCAAGAAAGTTGGTACGATGGGCTTTGAGGCCGGGCATCATATTGTTGATTTTATAAAACAAGAAAGCTGGGAGAAGCAGGTTTCCGGCCGTGTTTGATAACCTAGATAAATTACGTAAAGGGGATAAATAAAGCTCTTCCTTCGCTCCCGGTAATCCGCCAGTCCGAACTGGGTGATAGCGCTGGTCTCTACGGAGCCATAGCCATCATTGAGAATGGACTGAAGGCAGGGCGAAGTAGAGGGCGTCCATCTTTTCAGGCTCTCTAGACGAGCCGAGGCTTGGGGATGGCGCCGAGATATCTGGGAATATCTTTGACGAGAAAAAGTGCGGCTACCGCGGCTACGAGCAGTGCCATCTTTACGACCAGCTGTGTGTTCCAGAAGGCCGCTTTCCCGAAATAGAACAGCTCCACCGGCTGATGGGGCGCATTGGCCACTACATCTCTGAGTGAGACTATGACGCCGGTGAAAATTAGCGAAGAAACCAAGCAAGATAATTTCAAATAAAGTGGACTCTTTAATTTCCTTATGGCAAAAATCAGGTAGATTCTCATCATGATGTTTCTTTTCAGATTTGATGTGTTCATATAGGGTGGGTATTTAGTCTGCGAAAATAATTTTTGGCCCGGTGGATTCTCACGCGAACTGCGCCGGGTGAAAGGTTTTCCATCATAGCGATTTCTTTCTGGCTTTTTTCTTCCAGGAAATACAAGCGGATGATTCTGGAGAGCGATTGCGGCATAAGCGACAGAACTGATTCCACGTCCAACTTTTTGCCCTCTGGTTCTTCTTCCAATTCCCAAACCGGCTCTGCGCCGCCGAAATCGTGTTCGTTGAAATCAACCGACATGACACGTGAATCGTATCTTTTCTTTTTCTTATAGTGACTGTAGCAGGTGTTACGAAGAACAGCATAAGCCCATGATTTGAACCAAGCACCCTCGCGCTCCTTCCAATTTTTACCGCCCTTGTAAATCTTAAGAAACGCTTCCTGAACGATATCCTCGGCTTCTTCCTTGTTTTTGACTATGGACATGCTCCTGCGCATGAAAGCGTTCTGGTATCTGTCCACGAGCACTTCAAAATAGCGGGGATTCTCGAAAGACTTCTCTAAAACTTCTTTGTCGCTTAATGTATTTTCCGTCATCTTGGTGCAAAAGAGTGGAGGCTGTTCCTCGCCTTCTTGCGTAATTATAATCGTCTCGACCTTTCACCTATTATAACTACTTCCAGAGGAAAATGTTACGGCTGCCCGCCCAACTTTTGTGTTATATTAGTGTTTTAAGCCACCTTAGCTCAGTTGGTAGAGCACGTCTTTCGTAAAGACGGGGTCCCCAGTTCGATCCTGGGAGGTGGCTC
>JBBDZA010000027.1:5357-25045 GCA_040900425.1 Parcubacteria group bacterium | reverse complement strand
TCACCAAAGAGAGAGCTAGTTCGAGCACTCGAAAAGGGTTGTAAATAGACATGTTGTAATATACCCCATTGGGGTATATTATTACTCTATATGAAACCTGTAATAAAAAAGGGGCTTAAAAGCCGACTAAACCGTATTGAAGGACAAGTTCGCGGAGTTCAAAAGATGGTAGATGAGGAAAAATATTGCATAGACATTATTACTCAAGCGCAGGCGATAAAAAGCGCCGTCAGCGCTTTTGAGTCTCTTATGCTTAAGAACCATTTGGAAACGCATGTAATTCATCAAATGAAACATGGAAAAGGAGAAAAAGCTATAAATGAGATTTTGAAGGTATATAACGTATCTCAAAAGAAAAAATAATATGCACCACGACCATTCTCATAATTATAAAAATGGAAGCGCAGAGACTCATGACAAGCACGAGGGACACAGCGCCTCAATGTTTTTGAGCAAATTCTGGTTGAGTCTTGCCTTAACCATCCCTGTAGTTTTGTATTCAGACATAATCGAAGCAGTTTTCAAATGGTCACCTCCGCAGTTTCTGGGATCCAATTACTTGTCTCTCGTCTTAGGAACAATTGTGTTTTTCTACGGTGGCTGGGTTTTTCTAATGGGAGCCTGGAAGGAAATTAAAGCTAGATTGCCGGGCATGATGATGCTCATTGCCGTGGCCATATCGGCAGCGTATTTATGGAGTATTTATGCTGTTTTTGCCGGCGAGGAAGCTCTATTTTGGGAACTCACTACGCTTATAACTATCATGCTTCTCGGGCACTGGCTTGAGATGAGAGCTGTATCTGGTGCGCAAGGAGCACTCAAAGAACTTTCCAAGCTCTTGCCTGACATGGCTGAAGTGTTCGAGGGTGAAGAGATAAAAATGGTGCCGCTCTCTTCGTTACGAGAGAATGATGTTGTTCTGGTAAAGCCTGGTGCCAAAATACCTGCAGACGGCGTAGTCATTTCTGGCGATTCCCCAGTAAACGAGGCGATGATTACCGGGGAATCAAAACTTATTTCCAAAGGAGAAGGGGACGAAGTTATCGCCGGGACATTAAATGGCGATGGTGCTCTTAAGATTAGGATCACTAAAATTGGGGAGAAAACTTTTCTCGCAGGTGTTATGCGATTAGTGGCCGAGGCACAGGCGAGCAAATCAAGGCTTCAAATTCTCTCTGATAGGGCCGCTTTGTATCTCACAATCCTCGCGGTAGGCGGTGGCGCAATTACCTTAGTATCTTGGCTGGCAGTGGGATCCGAAGTCAGTTTCGCTGTTGCTCGCCTTGTGGCGGTATTAGTTATCGCTTGTCCTCATGCCTTGGGCCTTGCTGTACCTCTTGTCGCTTCCATTTCAACAACTAAAGCGGCCCAGAATGGATTCTTGATAAAACAAAGATTGGATTTGGAAGCGGCCAGAACCATAGACACTGTGCTTTTTGACAAAACAGGGACTCTGACTGAAGCGAAATTTAAAGTGATAAGTGTCAGTTCTTCGGAAGCTCTCCTTTTAGGAGCCGCGGTCAATGTTCATTCAGAACATCCGATTGCCTCTGCTGTCGTAGAAGAAGCTCGACGCCAAGGGCTCACTCTCCACCAATCAGTTGATTTTAGGCGCATCCCTGGGCGCGGCGCGGAGGCTATTGTGGACGGAAGTCGTGTTTTCGTCGGTACAAAAGGAGGTGATGAAATCGTCGTGGAGAGGGATGGGAAGGAGGTAGGGACAATCGAGGTTGCCGATGCCGTGCGGCCAGAGTCTAAGGAAGCCATCGCGCGACTTAAAAATATGGGCATTAGGACGGTTATGATAACGGGTGATAGTGAAAAGGCGGCGGAACGAGTAGCAAAGGAGCTTCTACTTGATGAGTATTTCGCCCGAGTTTTACCGGAGCAAAAGTCGGATAAGGTAAAGGAGTTGCAAAGTCGAGGATTGAGGGTAGCTATGGTTGGAGACGGGATAAATGATGCTCCTGCCCTGACGCAGGCCGATCTGGGTATCGCCGTAGGGGCTGGCACAAATGTGGCAATAGAGTCGGCTGGAATCATTCTTGTAAAGAACGATCCGAGAGACATTGTAAAAATCATCAGACTCTCGCAGATGACATATACAAAGATGATTCAAAATCTTTTTTGGGCCACAGGATACAACGTAATAGCTCTGCCATTAGCTGGAGGAGCGTTGGCTTTCAGGGGGATAGTTCTGGATCCAGCTATTGCGGCAGTCTTGATGTCTTTGAGCACTATCATTGTTGCCCTCAACGCTCTTCTCTTAAGGAGGAAGCGCCTAGAGAATTAAAAATTAATAAAAAATTATGAACCACAATATGAAATATTTAACGATAGGAATTATAGGGGTTCTTCTTGGCTTAGTTATTGCTCCCTGGTTTTCATACTCCCCGATGGGAATGGGGTGGAGATCGGCGGGCATGATGAGCCGAAGTAACATAGATAGGCACTTTATTGAAGAAATGATTCCTCATCATGACGGGGCCATAGCGATGGCAGAGCTAGCGCTTGAACGATCAAGACGTCCTGAAATCATCTCTCTTGCCAATGGGATTATTGAAGCTCAAAAGAGGGAAAACGAGCAAATGAGAGAGTGGTATCTAGACTGGTTCGGCGGAGTACCAAACAATTCATCTAGTATGGGGGAAATGATGGGGCACGGAAGTATGGGAATGCATATGGGAAGTATGGAGGGCGACCTCGCCGCTCTGGAATCCGCCAGTGACTTTGACCTAGAGTTCATCAGGCAGATGATTCCGCATCATGAAATGGCCATAATGATGGCACGAATGCTTCTAGCCAGCACTCAAAGAAATGAAATGAAAACACTTGCGAACGATATTATTACTTCTCAGTCGCGAGAAATTGAGATGATGAGAAGTTGGTATTCAGCTTGGTCAAAATAAATTTATGAAAACAACTCTAGCAATTATTGGTATTATCTTGGCGATGTTAGTTGTCTGGGCACTAACTTCTTCAGGAAGGAATGATGTAAATACGGAGAATCCAATTGTAGCCACAATGTACAAGACTCCCACTTGCGGTTGTTGCCAGGTATATGGCCAATATCTCAAACGCGAGAATGTAAAATTAACGGTAGTTGATATGGACGATATCTCACCAATTAAAGAACAGCACGGTATTTCAAGAAATCTGGAAAGTTGTCATACAACAATGATCGGAGGTTATGTGGTTGAGGGACATATGCCAATGGGTGT
This sequence comes from Parcubacteria group bacterium, assembly GCA_040900425.1. Classification (GTDB taxonomy): domain Bacteria; phylum Patescibacteriota; class Minisyncoccia; order Phycocordibacterales; family Zambryskibacteraceae; genus UBA5004. The sequence continues at coordinate 21,824 of JBBDZA010000027.1, read as the reverse complement.
GATAGAAAAACTTCTTACAGAAAAACCGGACATAAAAGGCATAGCCCTCCCAGGCATGCCGTCTGGTTCTCCGGGTATGCCAGGACCGAAGACAGGAGAATGGACGATATATGCTCTAGGTAACGATGGCATGATAACAGAGTTTATGAAGTACTAGATGAAAAAATTAATTCTAATTCCACTCCTTATATTCTTGCCTAAGGTGGTATCGGCTCACTGTCCACTTTGCACCGTTGGGGCTGGCGTACTGGCTGTCTTGGCAGCCTCAATCGGCATATCTACGATGGTGGTAGGAGTGATGATTGGAGGATTTGCTCTGGCACTTTCTCTTTGGGTTGCTAAATTACCAAAAAAGGAATACGTACCATTCCAATATCCAATTTTGGCACTGGCTATATTCTTGAGCACAATAATCCCAATCATGCCGTTTATCATAGAGTACAGGCCGCTCTATGTAAGGCTCTTGGGAGACTATGGTGGCATGCTTCATAACACATACGCCATTAATCTTTTTATAGCCGGGTCAATCTTGGGTGCACTGTTGATGCTCGTCGGTCCACGTGCGAGTAAGTGGCTTACTGGGCTTAGGGGCGGGAGAATCGTTCCTTATCAAGGTATCACTATCTCGCTTCTACTTTTAGTAATTGCTTCGGTGATTATAGAAATATTACTATGAGTCTAGTACTGTTACTCCTAATCGCCTTTTTTACAGTTTCTATCGTACTGCAAAAAATAAGCGGAAAGAGTTTTTGCTTCATGTGTGTATCCGTCAGTCTAACCTGGCTAACTCTATTGGTCCTATATTTCAATTCCTATCAAATTGATCCATTGATTCTTGGCATTCTTATGGGTGGTAGCGCTGTTGGTTTAATGTACTATTTCTTTAGAGATAAAAATCGTTTTCAAATATTTAAATTTCCATTTCTCGTATCTTTGTTCTGGCTTATTTATTTGTTGATTGGAGATAGGGGAGACGAATTCAACAGAAACTTCTTAATAATTGGAATACTCTGGCTTATATTCATAATGACCTACTTATTAAATAAAATTGGATATTGGCGAGAATGGGGTGAGCGTATTGTTAAGTGCTGTAGAAATTGGTGACCCGCCACTCTTCGCAGGTCCCGTTTCGTCTTTCCCTGTTTTTTCTTCGCGGAGGATGTATTTAGGAATTGAGTGGGGCGGAAGGGGGCGGGGTCGGGCTTAATGTGAAAAAAATGCTTCGGTATACATTCGATCTTCAGAAACTCCTGCGTGACGGAGTGCACGCCACATATCTCGTGTAAATGGGATTGAGCCACACATAAGAAATTCGGTGTTTTCTACATCAACAGCCTGAGATAAAATATCGTCGGCCACTACACGTCGACCGAACGCGGCGGGGATCGAGGATTTTGACTCGCGAGTCACAAAATAGGAAACCGAGAGGTGCGAAAGCTTATCTTTGAGGTCCGTCAGTTCCTTTTGAAATATCGCATCACTCGATGTTCGAATACTGTGAAAGAGGTAAATGCGTCGCTTTGGATTATGATGAGCGATGTCACGAATCATACTTCGAAATGGCGTGATGCCGATCCCCGCCGCGAGCATCACGATATCGCTCTCCCCACTCTCTGGACAAAAGAAGCCGTACGGTAAAGAAGCTGAGATAGTGTCGCCTGTAGAAAGTGCGCAGAGACGATTCGAGAATTCGCCAATGCCGCGAACGGTAATCGAAAACGCCGGCTCATGGGGAGCGCTTGAAATACTGTATGCTTTGCCTTCCGGTGTATCGAGTTCTGGAAAATATATATTGATGTATTGTCCTGCTGTAAAAACTGGCATACTACCGTCCGCGCACGTCACGGTGAGCGTTACAATATTGGGCCCTTCTTCAGTCTTTGACACAACGATGTAGCGCTCGGTTTCATTTTCCATGGTTTTCTCCGTAATCTTTCACTGCTTCTCGCAGCGCTTGGTGTCCGAGGACGGAGCAGTGGTACTTTCTGTCGGGAAGTCCTCCGAGCCGTTCGATAATTGCTTCTGGAGTCATGCGTTTTGCTTGTCGGAGTGTAAGCCCGCCATCTTCAGTCGCCATGACGGACATCATTGAGGTCGAGGCAATAGCAGACGCGCATCCGAAGGTGCGCCATTTGCATTCAACGATATGTTCTGTTTTTGAGTCGATTTTAACCCACACTACCATCATGTCGCCACAAGCGGGGCTCCCGACGATGCCGATTCCATCCGCTTCATATGCTGCGTCGTCGATAAGCAAGTTACGCGGATTGAAAAAATGATCGCGCACGACTTCGGAGTATAGCCAATCGCCGACATCACACAGATTGTCTTGTTTTTGCATAGTGAACAGTGGTTAATGCCGATGCTTCTTTTAATCGTTCGACAATCGGAGGAAACACTGAGAGGACGTAGTCCAACTCCTCCCGAGTTGTTCCCCTCCCAAGAGAGAATCTAACACTGCCGTGTATGAGGTCGCTATTTTGGCCGATGGCCACCAAAACGTGAGAGGGCCTAAGATCATTTGCCGAGCACGCGGAACCTGTGGCTGTTTCCACTCCCTTTTCATCAAGCATCAGTACCATTGATTCGCCTTCGATGCCCGGTACCGTGACGTGGACGATATGCGATAGAACAGAGGAAGAGTGGCCGTTAACAATGATGTCCGGGATGTTTAGTCTAAGGTTTGAGATAAAATAATGTCGCAAGTCTCGAAGACGTTCCAATTCGTGTTCACGCATGTCTCCTGCCTTCAAAAAGGCGAACGCGAGTCCCACAATGAGTGGCACCGACTCAGTCCCAGCTCGCAGGCCTCTTTCTTGGCCGCCACCCGTGATAATCGGGGAAATTTTTACATTTGACCTCTTGTACAAAAGTCCGATTCCTTTAGGACCGTACACTTTTGAACCATTTAAAGTCATAAGATCGATGCCCATTTCCTCAACATCAAGTCGCAGGTGTCCTGCCGCCTGACATGCGTCGGTATGGAGAATAGGAAGGCCCGTTTTTTCCCTCCTTTCTTTTAGCGCATGCGCCAGTTTGGAAATCGGTTGTATAGTGCCAATCTCATTGTTTGCAAGCATGATTGAGACAAGAGTGGTGTCATCCCGCACCATCGTGAGGAGCGATTGAACATCAATCATGCCGCACGCGTCGACTGGCGCAATCGACACCTCGAAACCTTCAATCTCGAGCGAGTGTGCCGCTTCAAGCACGGCTTTGTGTTCGATTGCGGAAATAATTACATGCTTCCCAACTGATGAGTAAGCTCGCGCTACGCCAATGATCGCGAGATTATCGGATTCTGTCCCACTCCCGGTAAAAGTAATTTCATCTGGAGAGGCGTTTATGCATGCGGCCAGGGCATCTCTGGCCCCTCTGACAGCTCTTGCTGCGCGCCTGCCGCTTGCGTGCATTGATGAGGGGTTGCCATATTCCATTTCCCAATATGGCCGCATATGCGATAGTACCTCGTGATCTATAGGTGTCGTTGCTGCGTAATCAAGGTAAATAGTTTTCATAGATATTATCGGATGCCGCAGTACTCAACATATTTCGCCGCTGTTTCTTGGAATGCCTTGAACTCATCGTCTGTGTATGAGACCTTACGCTTGAACTGTGGGTTTAAGATGTTTGTCGGGACGAACTTCTGGAGGAAATAGCGTTTGGCGCCGGAAATCTCGCTTGCTATTTTTTCAAGGTTTTCAGGCGAGAGAAGTGCTTTGATAACGGTTGTCCGAAATTCATACTCAATCGAACTGTTTCTAAGAAGATTGATACTTGCGTGTATGGCACCGGTATTGACTGGCCGGCTAACGGTGCGGTGGTATGTGCTGAGCGGAGCTTTAACATCCATTGCAATGTAGTCAACCAGGCCATCCTGAATCGCGGTGGTAATAAATTCCGGGTTTGTGCCATTCGTATCGAGCTTTACGAGGAATCCCAAATCTTTCACCTGCTTCATAAAGGAAAGGAGTTTCTCTCCGTGCATGGTTGGCTCTCCACCTGTTATCACTAGACCGTCGAGCATACCCTGCCGTCCTTCCAAAAACGAGAGCACGAACGCTTCAGGGTATGTCGTCTCCACTGTCTCATCAACAAGCTCTGGGTTGTGGCAGTACGCGCATCTAAAGTTGCACCCAATGGTGTAGACCATTCCGGCGGTTTTCCCGGGGTAATCAATGAGCGAAAATGGTGTAAACCCGCCGAAGATCATACTGACACTTCCGCGGCATGGAGTGCCTGAATTGGGACACTCTGCTCGAGCGGCACGTATGTTTGGCGGATCGACCATTCCGCTTGTTTGCCTGCGTTCCAGGCGGCAACCGGTCGTAAGTACCCGACAATGCGTGAGTAGACTTCGCACTCACTCCCGCACGACCCACACCTGTGCTGCTCACCCCTAAGGTAGCCGTGTGAGGGACAGACACTGAAAGTGGGGGTGAGTGTAAAATACGGAAGCTGAAATTGTTCGCATACTTTTTTCACGAGGTGTGGCACGGCGGAGGGGTCTCTGATCCGCTCACCGAGGAAGAGGTGGATGACGGTACCGCCTGTGTACTTGGTTTGCAGGCTGTCCTGGATTTTGAGCGCCTCAAAGATGTCGTCGGTGTAATTGACAGGAAGGTGCGAAGAGTTGGTGTAAAAGGGTTCGGCTCCACGCGACACCTCTGATCCGTTCGCCACAATAATATCTGGATAGCGCTTCCGATCTTTAAGTGCAAGACGGTATGCGGTACCTTCTGCAGGAGTTGCTTCAAGATTGTAGAGGTTACCTGTTTCTTTTTGGTAGTTGATTAAGCGCTCTCGCATATGGGTGAGCACCTTTTCTGCAAATGCGTGACCCTCCTTTGTGCCGATGTCAGTCCCCAGGAAGTTAGCAATCGATTCATTAAGGCCTACGAGTCCAATTGTCGAGAAATGATTTTTCCAGTATTCGCCATATACGTCATAGATCTTCCGAAGGTAAAAGGTGGTGTACGGATAGAGATTGGCGCTTGCGAGTCGCTCGATGACTTTTCGTTTGATTTCGAGGCTTTCTTTCGCAATATCCATCTGCCGGTTAAGGCGACCGAAGAACTCTTCCCCGTTTTTTGAAAGGTAGCCGATGCGAGGCATGTTGATAGTCACGACACCGATCGACCCTGTCAGCGCGTTTGCACCGAAAAGTCCGCCACCGCGCCGGTCAAGCTCATCGAGATTAAGCCGTAACCGGCAACACATTGAGCGCGTGTCCTCGGGCTTCATGTCGGAGTTTACGAAGTTTGAGAAATATGGAATGCCGTATTTCGCGGTAATCTCCCAAAGTCCTGCAAGCTTCGGGTTATCCCAATCAAAATCTTTTGTTACGTTCACTGTCGGAATGGGGAAAGTGAATACTCGACCCGAGGCGTCTCCTTCTCCGAATACCTGGAAGAGCGCATGGTTCAACGCATCCATTTCCGTCTGAAATTCTCCGTAGGTCTCTTTTTGAGGTTTCCCGCCAATGACGATGTTCTGATCTTTGAAGTTCGGAGATGGCGTGAGGTCGAGTGTGATGTTGGAGAACGGTGTCTGGAATCCCACCCGCGTCGGCACATTCATGTTGAATATGAACTCCTGTAGGCATTGTTTGACTTCCTCCTGCGACAGATGGTCGTAACGGATGAATGGTGCTAGTAAGGTATCGAAATTTGAGAAGGCAATTGCTCCTGCCGCTTCGCCCTGGAGCGTATACATGAAGTTCACTATTTGCCCGAGTGCGGTACGGAAGTGACGCGCTGGTGCCGATTGCACTTTCCCGGGAACACCGCGGAACCCTTCGGTCAGAAGATCCATCAGGTCCCATCCGACACAGTAGACGGAAAGTGTGCCAAGGTCATGTATATGCAGATCTCCACTCTCATACGCATCTCGTACTTCTTTCGGATAGATTTTGTTGAGCCAGTATGTTTTACTCGTCTCCGAGAAGATGTAGTTATTGAGACCTTGAAGCGAGTACCCCATGTTGCTGTTCTCTTTCACTTGCCAGTCGCTTTCGCCGATGTAGCTATCGACCAATCCCAGAGATGTGGTAATCGCGAATGCGCGCATTTCAGCGTGCTGAGAGCGATAGATGATGTAGGCCTTCGCTGTTTTCTTGTACCGTGACGCCATCAGAGTTTTTTCGACTGCGTCTTGTACGGCCTCTACAGTTGGAATGGGCCGAGAGTTTAAACGAGAGAGAAATGCAAGTGTCTTACCGGTGAGTTCACGCGCCACCTGCTCGCTGTACTCACCGGTTGCTTCGCCGGCCTTACGCAGGGCAGATTGAATCTTTTCTGCTTCAAACTTAACCTCCGACCCGTCGCGTTTGAAGATAGTGGTAAATGAGTGGACTGTATTCACAGGGGCAGATGTTTTCATAAGTAAAAGATGATATATTGATAATCGTCTATAGTATTATAATATAGATGATTGTCTATGAATAAGAAAAAACTGTGGAGAACAAGCGTTGCTAAGAATAATGACACTAAAAATGCTCGGCGTACATACCTGCGCCCGTCGTGGGTGCCCCGAATCATCTCCAATGAGGAGGAACTATGCCCTGATTGCTTCAAGGTAGTTGGGGAACGGAGTCGTTACAATCTGGTATGTATGCTCGGGAAGTCAAAGGAAGGGATGACAGTAGGAGCGTTGACCGAAAAAATGAAACTGCGTCAGCCCACTGTTACGCACCATTTACAAGTCCTTCACTCGGTCAATGCGGTTGAAATGGAACCGCATGGACGGGAGCGTGTATACAAGCTTAACCGGGATGCGCACTGTTTTGAGGAGTGTAAAATCCCTTACTAAATGCTTACTTGAGCTATTTCCACACCTTGATTATTTGGTTCTAATTCGCTCTAATAGGGTTGCATTGCGCGGTTAGCTCAGTTGGTAGAGCATCCCCTTGACGTGGGGAGGGTCAGAGATTCGAGTTCTCTACCGCGCACCCCCAGCTTTTACGCGTGACTTATAGCGGTGCTTATGATATGTTCCCAATAGATTGAAATGAGGCTAGATTCTCAACTCGAGAGCTAGCCCGAAAGGATAGGTAATGGGTAGAAAGATGAGGCCGGGTCAGGAACCCGTAGAGACTGCAACTGGGTGCATTATGTGGCTCTTTGCGGGCACCATTGGTCTAGTTATGACCATACCCTACATTTACCTCGCCGGCGGGAGCAGTGGCAACGCGCGCGTCACCTCGTGGGTCTTCCTTTTCGTCTCTCTCCTCCTCTACAGCCTCTTCCATTTGGTTTATCGGATGAGGTGGGCGGGAGGTAAAGTTTTCTGGTTATTTTTTGGCTTCTGGTTCTTGCCCATCGTGGCCAACATAGTCTCAATCGCGCTTTCATGGGCGGGGCTCGAGATGGCGAGTGGATTCATCTTCAACCATCGCTACACGAGCCTCGTCGCAGTACCAGTCCTCCTCGTTCTGTTCGCAGCCGGATTCATGGCATATCCCTTGGCCGTCAACTACTGGCGCGCCTTACGGGTCAGCCCGTCTGTGGCGCTGGTCTTGGTCAGACGCTACCTCCCGCTCCCCTGAGTCCTTCCAGAGCCTTCCCGGCGATCGTGTCCGGGGAGGCTCTTTTACTTTGTATGAATATGAAGGTAAATATCTTCCAGAGCTTTGACGGCATCACCGGCGGCAATATTATTTTGGTGATACAGGCCGTCTGTAGAGTCTCCAGCGGCCCAGATGCCATCCACCTCGGTTTTTTGGGTCCTGGCATCAACCGGTATCTGTCCGTATTTATTTAAAGAAATTAAATCTTTGGCAAAACTAGTGGTAGGCACCAAACCGATTTCGACGAAGACGCCCGTGACAGGGAGCTCCTTCTCTCTACCTGCTTCTTCGTAGGTAAGAGAACTGACAAATTTGTCGCCTTTTATTTCTTTCAGCACGGCATTTTTGACCGCTTTCATATTGGGATGAGAAAGGACCTTTTGCACGGTTACTTCATCCGCTTTGAACGCATCACTTCTATTGATAAGAGTGACTGACTTGGCGTAGGCCAGAAGCTGGGCGGCTGTTTCAAAGGCGGCATTGCCTCCGCCTATGACTGTCACATCTTGCCCGGCAAAAAGGGGACCGTCGCATGAGGCGCAATAAGTGATGCCTTTGTTCTCAAATTCTTGGGCTCCCGGTATCTCGAGTTTTCTCCTGGTACTGCCGGTAGTGATGAGCACGGTCTTGGCCGCATAAGAAGTATTTCCTGTTTCTATTTTGAAACTGCCATCCGCTTTGGATATATTGGTGACCCTTTCTCCCGCTTTTATTTCCACCGAATCGCCAGCGCAGGCGCGCAGGTGTTCTTCAAGCATCTTGCCAAATTCCGTGCCAGGGATATGTTTGGTTCCTATCCAGTTTTCTATACCCATCGATTCAGTACTTTGCCCACCAAATGTTTCGGTGATAAAAATAGTTTTCAGCCGCTTGCGCGCGGCATAAACACCGGCACTAACGCCAGCAGGACCTCCGCCGATAATAGCCAGATCAAACATTCCTGTATATTACTTTAATTTCGAGCGTCTGAGAAATGCGGGGACGGCGCTCCAATCATCCTCGTTATCTTCTATGGCTTGAACTGGCTGTTTACTTTCAGGCTTCTTCTCCTCAACTACTGGTTTATGGACTTCTTTAGGTTGGGGAGCAGGGGTGTTGAAAATCTTGCCCTTAGTACTCGACTCGTCAGAACTACCAGTAAAAGTCTGGAAGAGGGAGGCCGCTTTTCTGGAGGAGTAGGTATCGGCAAAGTTTGAGGCGATAACTGTAATCTTAATCTCGCCTTTTTTAAGTTTGTCGTCGCGGACCGTACCGAAGATAATTTTGGCATTAGGGTCGACTGACTCCGTGATAATCTTGGCGGCATCCTGGATTTCGAACATAGTAAGATCGTCTCCGCCGGCGATGGAGAAGAGGACACCTTTGGCTCCATTGATGGATATCTCGAGGAGTGGGGAACTGATAGCCATTTTGGCGGCTTCTACCGCGCGGTTCTCTCCAGAGGCGGCTCCGATGCCCATGAGGGCGGCGCCAGAATTTTCCAAGACTGAACGGATGTCGGCAAAGTCTATATTAATAATACCCGGCGTAGTGATGAGGTCCGAAATACCTTCCACTGCTTCCTTGAGGATGTTGTCGCAGATAGCGAAAGCGTTCTTGGCAGTAATGGCTTTATCTACAGTCTGGAGCAGTCGGTCGTTCGGAATGATGATGAGTGCGTCCACCGACTGCTTGAGTTCTTCGACAGCCGCTTCCGCTATTTTCATCCTCTGCTGGCCTTCGAAGAAGAAGGGCTTGGTGACGACAGCCACTGTCAGGCAACCGTTTTCCTTGGCCGTCCCGGCGATAACCGGGGCTGCTCCGGAGGCAGTACCGCCGCCGAGACCACCGGCCACAAAGACCATGTCAGCTCCCTTGATGGCTTCCAAGACTTCTTCTTTAGTCTCTTCCACAGCGCGCTTACCGAGTTCTGGGTTCATGCCGGTACCCAAGCCGCGCGTCAGGTTTTTACCGATGTGAATCTTTTTCTTGGCGAGGGAATGATGGAGGTCTTGTGCGTCCGTATTGATAGCGATAAAATCTACTCCCTTAACCTTGGAGTTAATCATGTGGTTGACCGTATTTTTACCTGAACCGCCTACTCCGATGACCTTGATTCTGGCGAAAGATTCTACCTCTGGTTTGATTTGTGGCATGCGCTTTAATTAATTTAGATGCGCCTATCTTATCAGAGAGGGCAGAAAAGGAAAGGAGTTGACTTGTAGAGATAAATGTCCTCCTGTTTTAGGGTAAAAATTGGGAAATCATGCGTATAAATTTTTTACCCCAGCGCTTACTGCTTTCTCGAAGAGGGCCCCCGGGTATACCTATTGTGCCCGGTTCATCATCGGCGCTAAATCCGAATATCACAAGGCCACAGGCAACTCCCCACGTGCGGTCACTGATTCTTCCTTCCGCCGAGTTGCCAAAGTGGACGGGAGCTATCTGTGAAGGAAGTCGCAAAGAATCTTCCGCCACATTTTTAACATCGAGCGTAGAAGATCCTCCGCCGGCAATGATGATGCCAGCCGGGAGAAGGGCGTTGCGACCTATAGCTTTCAAATGAGTTTCAATCAGTTCAAAACAATCTTCAAGTCGCGCTCTGATAATCTCTTCCAGTTTTTTTCTCGGGTAAGTGACTCTTCTTTCGGACCCCTGCTTGATGCTCTCGGCATCTTCCGGTGAGATTTTCAGCCCCAACGCGATGTCATTGGTGATGTCATTGCCTCCTATCGGGAAAACTTCTAGGGAAATGAGATTACTGTTCTCAAAGATGACGATAGAGAGTGTCTCGGCTCCGATATCAGCCAGGACGCATCCCACCCTTTTCTGTCTTTTAGATAAAGTAACGAAACTTAAGGCGACGGGCGAGGCCACTACATCGATAACTTCGATGCCCGCCATTTCCACCGTACTGATGAGGTCCGTGAGATGATGCTCCAGACAAGTTATGAAAAGGGCCTTGACCTCAAGCCTCTGGGCTTTGAGACCGAGTGCCTGTCCCCAGACAACCTTTCCGTCTATTTTATATTCGATAGGAACCGTATTGATAATCCTCCTATTTATGGAAGTAGCGGCCGGGATACTTCCTTCCGCCGCTTCAAGCGCCGCCGAGATGTCCCTATCTGTAATCTCAAGGTCGGCTCTCGATATAATGACAGAACCGTTCGAGACTACACTACCGAGGCCTATCCCGCCGAAAGAGACATAGGCTCGCCTAACTTTAAGGCCGGCAATCTTTTCCGCCCGGCGTACCGCTACTTCTATCATCTTGGCTGTCTCGCTTGGGTTTGCGATATAGCCGCGACACACTCCTTTTGATTCGCTGGCTCCTGTCCCTATTATTTTGGGAGTAATGTGTCCATGGCTAACCAACCCCTCGGCGATGACTACTTTGGTTTGAGAGGTTCCTATATCAATGCCCACTACGATTTGACGTGCCATGTAATAATTTTTTTTCTGCTTGCTCCATTGTATCCCCGTGTCTCATTCCTTTCAAATGCAGTAGAGCGTGGATAAAGAGGAATTTGACGAATTTTTCAAATGGCATGTCGAACTTACCCATCTCTTTCTTAGCGGTCACGAGGTCAATAAAAATTTCGCCGCTTGTTTTTGATAAAGGAAAACTTAAGATGTTGGCTGGTTTATTTTTATTTCGGTAAGTGCGGTTGAGGCGACGCGAAAGTTTGGGATCGGCAAATACTATTGAGAGTTCGAACTTTTTTCCCAAGACTGTGTTCTTCAGTCGTTTGAAAGGTATGGAAAATTGCGGTTGGCTTTTCACTCTTTAGCGGCGGCGGGTAAACTTGCTGACTTCACTAATCTTCCCCAGTTTGATGAGTTCGGCTGTCACTTCTTTTTTCTTCAGGTAGCTGACCTGCTTGGCTCGGCGAGTGTTTCTTGAAGGTAGGCGCTGGGCATAGCGCTTGGAGCGGACACGGGGCAGGACGCCCGAGGATTGGACGCGCTTAGTAAAGCGTCGTAGGACACTTAAGTTATTCTCATTCGAGCCTTTGATGACTTCGATATTAACCATGGTTTGCATTGCCGAGCCACTTTAACACATTATATGGGGAGGGGCAACACTCTAGGCTCCGAGTGTATTAGATTTACAATCTTTGCGTCTTGGTTAATAATATCGCCATGAATATACCCCAAAACGTACCCAAACGCGTGCCCAAAGTTGTCTTCAAGACGCATACGCACGATAAAAATATCTGCGGCGATGACCCTTTTGCCTGGGTCGACGTCCCTTCTGACGAGATATTCAAGGGCCAGAAAGTCATCCTCTTTGCTTTGCCTGGCGCCTTCACTCCGACCTGTTCTTCAGAGCATCTACCGGGTTATGAGAAGCATTATGAGGAATTCAAGAAACTTGGAGTCGACGAGGTCATTTGCCTTTCCGTCAATGATGCGTTTGTCATGAATGCCTGGAAAGAGGATCAGAAAATAGAGAAAGTGAAATTATTGCCCGACGGTTCGGGTGAATTCACTAAGGGCATGGGTATGCTCGTGGAAAAGAAAGACCTTGGTTTTGGTTTGCGCTCCTGGCGCTACAGCATGTACGCGGAAGATGGCGAAATTAAAAAGATTTTTATCGAGCCCGGATTTATGGATAACTGCCCGGATGATCCATACGAAGTCTCCGATCCGAAGACCATGCTCGAATACTTAAAAGCTAAAGAGTGATATTTTTGAGGTAGTGCGGAAGCTCTTCTATCGAGACCGTGTCCTGGGCACGCGTCACGACATTTCTAATGGTGGCAGTATGATCGAGGGCTTCTTTCTGTCCGATGATGATGAGGTAGGGGACGCGCAAATTTTCGGCGTTCATAAGCTGGGTAGTAATTTTGTCTTTGCCGAGAAAGTGGTGGAGCGGTATCCTGTGGCTGCGCAGAAGCTCTATCAAGGAAAGAGTTTTGATTTTGGCCTCACGGCCGAGCTGGACTAGATAAAATTTGGGTTTAGGTAGTTCTTTATAGACTCGTCTCGGAGCTTCCGACGGTGAAGCGGCAAAGATGCTCGCGCCTGCCATGGGGATTTCTTTCCTCAAGCCGAAGAAGCGCGCCAAGCGCGAGTAGCGATAGCCAGTGGCCAGAGTTTTAGTATCTTCTTCTGCTTCCGCAATATTTTTAATGGCGAAGATAGTGTGGGAAGTATGATTTCTTTCTCCCACCAGTTCCGGCGCGAGACGGAATTCTATGCCTAGTGCTTCAATATATTCGAGCACCTCCTTGAAATACAGGCGGCTCTGGAGAGAGAGGAAGTTGATGGAAGAGGGGGCCATTTCACGCAGGCGCAGGGCTTCAGGCTCCTGGCCTCTGAAGAGGTTGAAGATATCTTGTTTGATGCTCTGCTTCCATTCTTCAGATGAGTCTGCGCCGAATTTGCGCGCGTAATTAAGAAGCTCCCTTTCGTAAGCGCTTATGGATTCTCTGTCGCCGATGCAATTTATATCCACCCGCAAATTTTTATAGCCCTCTTCGGAAAGGATGGAAAGGGCAGTCCTGATGAGAGTGGCCTCGGCTATGCCGGACGGCGAGCCTATGAAGTGGAGAGAGTGGCTACCAAATTTCTTTCGCGAAGCAGGCTTTTCATAGACGAGAGCAATGGGGTGTGGCATGGAAGCAAGACCCTCTTCCAGATAGGTGCGGATGACGGAGGCCTTCTCCGGAGCATCATAATGAGGGTGTTCGCCACAGCTTCTGGTCAGCTCAATGTCGCGTTTGGTAATTTTCGGGGCGGTTATGGGCAGGAAGCCGAAATAAGTGGCGATCACAAGGGCTTTATCGAATTCTCCCAACTGCCTGTCTAACCGCGTGCTCTGGTTGGTAAGCATTATTGGTTGTCGCTACTGGTATTCTGACTTCTTGAATTATCTCCAGGGAAGAAGGCGGGAGGGAAGAAGCGGATAATAGGCCGCCCGATGATTTTGTCCTCGGGTACCGGTCCCCACACCCGCGAGTCTGAGCTTGAGAGACGGTTGTCGCCCATGACGAAATATTCTCCGGTCCCAAGGTCATGGACGGAATTATCTGATTTTTTCAGCTCCACGTATGGTTCATCGAGGGTGAGGCCCTCTGGATTTTCCGTGTTAATGATGGTTACCCGACCGTCTGTGATGGAAACTCTTTCACCAGGCAGGCCGATGACGCGCTTGACGAAGGATTTGCTGGGATCTTTGGGATATTTGAAAATGATGACCGCACCGCGCTCTGGTGTTTTGAAATGATATGTCAGCTCATCGACTATGAGATAATCTCCGGTGTGAAAGGTCGGGTCCATTGACGCTCCTTCCACGATGAAGGGTTGGGCAACGTACATCCGGAACGGCACGACTACAAGGATGGAGAGGATAACGAGTTTCAGTGTCTCCTTGTAAAAATTCGTGTTCATGATTTGCTAAGATTGTATTATCTAATTTGATTTGACACAATAGCAGTATGTATATTATCGTGGGTTTGGGCAATGCCGGAGCCGAGTACGCGCGTACTCGACATAACACGGGCCGCCTGGCCGAGGAATTTATTGCCGAGCGGGCTAAAAAATTGCCAGCTAAGTTTGTTTACCTCGACACTTTTATGAATAAATCTGGGATCGCCATCGCTAAAGTGGTGAAGAGTCAGAAAGCGGCGGAGAAGCTGGTAGTTATTTACGACGATTTGGATTTACCGCTAGGCACTATGAGAGTTTCGTACAACAGAAGCTCGGGTGGTCATCGTGGGATGGAGTCTATTATCAGGGCGCTTAAGACAGAAGCTTTTATCCGTATCAGAATAGGCATCTCGCCGATAACGCCATCGGGTAAGCTGAAAAAACCGAAAGGAGAAGAAGCGGTTGAAAAGCATATTCTTGGCGAATTCAAAAAATCGGAAGAAGAAATTTTAAAAAAAGTTTTCAAACGGGCCTCCGAAGCCGTAGAAGTTATCATTTCTAAGGGCCGCGAACGCGCCATGAATCAGTTCAATACGTAAGTACCCAACATTGTCCAACACCGAGTGTTGGACATATAATATAAACTATGAGGCTAATTAGGATTGCTCCAGGGGAGTATTATCATCTTTACAACCGAGCTGTGAATAAACAGGTCATCTTCCATGATACTGGTGACTATCTGAGGTTTTTGTTTTTGATTCTTTATTTCCAATCGCCATTGGCTTTTCAACAGTTAGGACGATTAGTTAAAGATTTTGTCCAACACCGAGTGTTGGACATTGGGGAAGATGTTATAAAGAAGCGCACTATTGAATTGGTGGCTTTTTGCATTGTGCCTAATCATTTTCATCTGCTAGTTAAAGAATTGGAAGAAGGTGGCATCGCTGCTTACATGCAGAGAGTGCTTAACGCTTATTCTAAGTATTACAACACTAAATATGAAAAATCCGGCCATGTTTTCCAGGGTCCTTATCAGTTTGTGCATATAGAAGATAACCGACAGCTTTTGCATGTGTCGGCTTATATCCATAGGAATTCGCGAGAAATCGCCAGGTGGTTTAGAAAAGAGCATCAATACCCATGGTCCAGTTATCAGGATTTTATTGGCGAAAATCGTTGGGGTGGCCTTCTTGTTCAAGATATTATTCTTGGTCAGTTTAAAGATAAGGACAAGTATAATCACTTTGTCCAAACCAGTCCGGCCAAACTTTTAGAAGGAGAATTAGATTATCTAGAAAATCTTAATGTCCAACACCGAGTGTTGGACAAGTAGCTATTTTATTTTTTCTCCACGTATGACAGGGCCATTTTCTGTTCTTTGGGATCAAAGAGAGTGATTTTGAAAGTGTAGACTTTGCCCATTTCCAATTTTTCACGCAGTTTTTCTTCCGAACCGAATTCAGAGATATGAACGAGGCCGGCTACGCCTTCTTCAATAGAAGCCAGTGCTCCGTATTTGTTGAACTTGATGATGACACCTTGGACGACCGCATCTTTCTTGTACTTCTTTTCCGCTTCGCGCCACGGGTTTTCTTTAAGAGCTTTGATGGAGAGGGAAATCTTGTCATCTTTAATCTCAATGACCTTCACTTTCACTTTTTCCCCGATTTTGAACATGGTCTTGGGATTTTCGACGAGGCCCCAGTCTATTTCCGAGATATGCACAAGACCTTCGAGCCCTTCTTCGAGCTTGATGAAGATACCAAAGTCGACCAATCCCGTGACTTCACCGACCAGTTCATCGCCCAGGGCGTAACGAGCGACGATGTTTTCCTTGTCTTTGGTTTCCGGGTTTTTTTCCGAGAAAATCAATTTGCCTTCCTTGGGGCTTGCACCGATGATAGTGACGGAAAGCTTTTCTCCAACTAGTTTTTTCAGCTCATCAAGGATTTTATCTTTGTCACCGTCGGAAATGCGTGGGTAGTGTTCCGGTTTGAGTTGGGAAGCAGGAAGGAAACCGGATAGCCCTTGCCAATTGATGATAAGGCCGCCTTTGTTGGCGTCTGTGATAGGCAGTTCGAAAGTCTTTTTCTCGCGAATGGCAATTTCGGCTTCGCTCCAGATGAGGGCCTGGCGCGCTTCTTTGAGAGAAATTTCAATGTAACCTTCTTTGCCACCGATGCCGACCACTTTGCCAGCGACTGTGTCGCCGACGTTGATCTTCTTGATGATGTCGCGAGCGTTTATAAATTCCCGGCCATAAATAATGCCGGTACCGAAAGGCGGCAGGTCGATGAAGACCGCTCCTTTATCAATGCTTATAACCGGTCCTTCGACGAGATCGTCGATGGATGGGGGATTGGGAACTCTAATTAGAAACGCCTCTGCTTCAGGGGATTGAGTAGTCAAATTGAGTGGGCCGCTTCCGGTCCTTGGGGTGCAGAATAGTTGCCAGACCCAGCCCGCCTTCGCATAAAGCTTCGGCGGGGTAACAAGGGGTAACGAAAACGGGGGTTAATAAGGAACCGAGCCATCATAACAAAAAG
>JBBDZA010000027.1:0-5257 GCA_040900425.1 Parcubacteria group bacterium | reverse complement strand
AAAAAAATAAATACTATTTACACGATTTCCTTCGAAGGTCTGAATCTTTGTTTCCTCGGGGCGTTGGCCAATCCGACATTGCCGGATGAGACCTTGGAAGCCATAGAAGATATTGATATTCTTTTTGTACCCTTGGGCGTCGGTGACACTCTGGAGCCTGGCGCGGCCTACAAATTGGCCGTCTCACTTGAGCCGTCCATTATTATTCCGATGTACTACACTAAGACCGCGCTTGAACAATTTACAAAAGAGGGCGGCGAGGCTAAAGTGGATGCTCTCGACAAATTCGTGGTAAAAAAGAAGGACCTGGAAGGCAAGGAGGGCGAGATAGTCGTCCTCAAAGAGGAGTAAAATAAAAATATGAGAAGATATTTAGCCGAACTCTATAAAAAGCCCGATCATCACAAGAGACAATTCGCGTTTCTGACATCGAGCACTCTGACTCTTTTTATTTTTGGTGTCTGGGCCTTGGCCACTTTCGGCACTAATACGGGAACCATTGCCAAAGTGGAAGATGGTAAGAGTAGTAAAAGTGCTCCTCTAGTCGTCAGAGCGGGAAAGGAGGTCAGTCCATTTCAATCAGTTAGCATGAGTCTGGCCGCCAGCTTCCAGGCTTTGAAGAACAGCTTGGGAGAATTAAAATCGGGCTTCAGGAATATTGATTTGGAAGCAGAATATAAGGAGATGAGAGAGGGCGCTTTAGATATTTATGGCCAGTAAAGACGACAAAAAGCCTCGAGAGGATTTTGCTATTGGCGAGAGCAGGGTAGTGGCCCGGGCTATTACGAGTGAAATGAAAGAGTCGTTCATCGACTATGCCATGTCGGTTATTACCGACCGGGCTTTGCCTGATGTGCGCGACGGCTTGAAGCCGGTGCATCGCCGCATTCTCTACGCGATGAACGAGATAGGCCTCAATGCCAATGCCAAGACTAAGAAGTCGGCTACCATCGTTGGAGACGTGCTCGGCAAATATCACCCGCACGGTGACGCGTCTGTCTATGAAGCCATGGTCAAGATGACCCAAGATTTTTCGATGCGCTATCCGTTGGTCGTCGGGCAAGGCAACTTCGGTTCCATAGATGGGGATGGCGCCGCCGCGTATCGCTATACCGAGGCCAAGATGTCACGCCTGGCTGGGGAGATGCTCAAGGATATTGATAAAGACACAGTCGACTTCCGGCCCAATTATGACGGTACCAAATCGGAGCCGATGGTTTTACCGGCGGGTACCCCGAACCTTTTATTGAACGGCACTTTGGGCATTGCCGTGGGCATGGCCACCAACATTCCTCCGCATAATCTTTCAGAAGTTATCGATGCCACGGTTTATCTGGCTGATAATCGTAACGCGACGACCGAAGACCTGCTCGAATTTATAAAAGGTCCGGACTTCCCGACCGGCGGTATTATTTTCAATGAAAAAGATATTCACCACGCCTACGCTACCGGCCGGGGTCCGGTGGTAGTGCGCGGCGTGGCCGAGATTGTCGAAGGGAAGAGTGGTGAACAGATTATCATTACCGCCATCCCTTACCGGGTCAATAAAGCTGAAGGATTGATACCTAAGATTGCCGACTTGGTACGCGAGAAGAAAATAGAAGGAGTAAAAGGCTTGCGCGATGAGTCGACCAAAGATATTCGCGTGGTTATCGATCTTAAAAATGGCAGTCAGCCGCAGAAAATTTTAAATGCTCTCTACAAACATACCCAACTCGAAGAGACTTTCCACTTCAACTTAGTGGCCTTGGTTGACGGCGTGCCGCAGACACTCTCACTCAAGAGCATGCTCATCGAATTTCTCAAGCACCGCGAGGTGGTGGTCAGGCGCCGCACGGCCTTTGACCTGGCCAGAGCCCTCGAACGCGAGCATATTCTGCTCGGCCTCAAAATTGCACTCGATAATATAGACAGGGTAATCAAGCTCATCCGTGCTTCTTCAAGTGTAGACGATGCCCGGGCCGGATTGATGAAAGAATTCAGGCTTTCCGAACTTCAGGCCAACGCCATTCTCGAAATGAGGCTCCAGAAACTGGCCGGCCTTGAGAGAGAAAAGGTAGAAGAAGAACTTAAAGAAGTACAGGCCTTTATCAAAGAGATGAAGGAGCTCCTCGCTTCGAATGCCAAAATACTGAAAGTAGTCAAGACTGAACTCGAAGATATCAAGAAGAAGTATGGTGATGAACGCCGCACCAAAGTTATTAAAGGGGGAGTCAAAGTGCTTTCCGTCGAAGATCTTGTGCCTGAAGAGGAAAATACGCTCGTCCTCACTTCCGGCGGCTACATAAAGCGTACCAATCCGGACGAATACCGTCGCCAGAAGCGCGGCGGCGTGGGAGTGGTAGACCTCGATACCAAAGAGGAAGATTTCGTCACCAATTTCCTGACAGCGAGTACCCACGCAGATCTTCTCTTCTTTACCGACAAGGGTAAGGCCTACCAGATTAAGATGTATGACATACCGGAA
Organism: Parcubacteria group bacterium; assembly: GCA_040900425.1. Classification (GTDB taxonomy): domain Bacteria; phylum Patescibacteriota; class Minisyncoccia; order Phycocordibacterales; family Zambryskibacteraceae; genus UBA5004. The sequence continues at coordinate 2,790 of JBBDZA010000027.1, read as the reverse complement.
GGCAGGCGTGCCACGCGCGGCAAGTCCGTCATGAACTTTATTTCACTTTCGGATGAGGAAAAGGTCACTTCGATTCTCGCTATGCCCAAAGATAAAAACCTGCCTGCCGGCAGGCAGGAAATATCGAAAGGTTCTCTCTTTATGGTCACGGAAAATGGCACTGCCAAAAAAGTTTCGGCCAAAAGTTTTCAAGATGTGCGCGCTTCGGGCATTATTTCCATCAAACTTTCGCCGGGGGATAGATTAATATCGGCTGAATTGGTCGAGAAGGGAGATGATATTTCTATTGTGACTAAAAAAGGCCAGTCAATCAGATTTAAAGAGTCGGCTATCCGCGAAATGGGCCGAGGCGCGGGTGGAGTGCGGGGTATCAAACTTGCCCCGCCACGGCGGGGTGAAGATAAAGGGGATCTCGTCGTGGGCGCCCACGTCATTAAATCTAACGGCACATCAGGACACCTCCTCGTTATTTCTGCCAATGGCTATGGCAAGCGCACGAGTCTCGCCGAATATAAGGTCCAGGGCAGGGGCGGTTCCGGGGTGCTTACTTCTAAAGTAACGCCAAAGACCGGCCAGGTCATCGCTTCCCAGGTTGTCACCGACCAAGAAGATGAAGTCATCGCTATTTCCAAGAAGAGCCAAGTGGTGCGTGTCGGGCTCAAAGAAATTCCCGATCTCGGTCGCCAGACCCAAGGCGTACGCATCATGAAATTGCGCGAAGGCGACTCCATCGCCTCTCTTATCTGTCTGTAGTTGGCAGTTGTTGATAATGAGTGGTCAGTTGTCTGCTAGACTTAATACATGTCCAAGTTCCAGATTATCCTCCTTGCAGTTTTTGCGGTTGCCATTGTCGGGAGCGTGGCCGCTTTCTCTCTCTATCGCGGCGCCGGTGGACAAAATATCGCTTTAACTGTCTGGGGTGATATTTCTTCACAAGATTTCAGCCTTTGGCTCAACACCTCTACTATCAGTCAAGACAAGACTTTCTCCGTCACTTACGAAGAGAGGTCGGCGCAGACAATTGACGTGGAATTCACCGAGGCTCTAGCGCGAGGAACGGGTCCAGACCTCATTATTCTCACCCAGGATAAGCTTTGGAAAAATAAACCTAAACTTGCCATTATCCCTTACGGTAGTATCAGCGAAAGTGATTTCAAGACTACTTTTATAGAAGAAGGAGAACTTTTCCTCGACGAGGCTGGCATTTATGGTCTCCCACTCTCTGTTGATCCCTTGGTGCTCTACTACAACAGAGACCTTCTCTCCTCTGCGGGCCAGTCCCAACCAATCAAATATTGGGATGAGATTTATGCGGCCGCCACGAACCTTTCCAAAAGGGATGCCGCTGGCAACTTAGTCTTGTCTGTCATGGCACTCGGCGAGGCAAGAAATATACCGCATGCCAAGGATATCCTCTCTCTCTTATTTCTCCAAGCCGGCACACCCGTTACAGGTTTTGTTAACGGGGAATTGCGTTCCCAGATTTCCGATAATTTCGGCACCCCGGTCTCGCCCGGCGAAGCCGCCCTCGATTTCTATACCCAATTCTCAAACCCAACGAGGGTTTACTACAGTTGGAACCGTTCGCTCAATGACGCCCAAACCCACTTTACGAGCGGCGACTCGGCTTATTACCTTGGCTTCGCTTCCGAGATGAGGGTCATCAGGAATAAAAACCCCCTCCTGAACTTTGGCCTTTCTGCAGTACCGCAGTCGCGGGTTTCCGGCAGGGCAGTCACTTTTGGTCGCTTGCGGGCAGTCTCTATATCACGCGGTTCGAGTAACCCCGCCGCCGCCCTCGGCTTGGCGACCAAACTGGTTTCCAAAGAAACGGCATTGGCTCTGTCGGAAATCCTCGGACTCCCTCCGGTGCGCAGGGACCTTCTGTCCACGAGACCGACAGACGCCATTTTCCCCGTCTTTTACGATGCGGCATTGCAGTCCAAAGGCTGGCTTGACCCGGACACGGTATTGACCGGAGCTATCTTCCGCGAGGCCATAGAGTCCGTGACTAGCGGCCGGGCCAGGACACTCGAGGCTTTAAACAAGACCAACAGTCAAGTAGGGGCTCTAATCCAATGAACGATTTACTAGCACAGAGCTTCAAACTTATAGTTTGTGACGGTGCGGGTAGTGATCCGTGCACCTTCGCTAATCTTATAGAACTAGCTCAAAACCTCATTAGCGCCCTAATAATAATCTCTACCTTTCTGGCTACGGCTGTGTTTGCTTACGCGGGGTTCATTCTCCTGACTTCTGGCGGTAGTGAGACTGCCAAGAATAAGGCCAAAGATATTTTCTGGAAAGTGCTTATAGGCTACCTGTGGATACTGGGAGCCTGGCTTTTGGTCTACACTATAACAAGTGTCTTGCTTAAGGAGGGATTCGGCTTTTCCATACTAGGCTCACCAAGATAGTTCAATTAAGCTCACTATAAATGAAAAAGACTTTTCTAATTGCACTTTTATCACTCTCAATCTTTGTTGTAACGGGAGTCTTTATGGTCCAGGCGACGACAACGGACAGTAATACCGACATTGTTAAACTTGTGAACCCTTTCAGAGGAGGCGATTCCCTCTTTGCCCTTTTAAAGACGGTTATTAATAATATTCTATTGCCCATTGGGGGAGTGCTTGCGGTTCTCGCCTTCATTTACTCTGGTTTCCTTTATGTCACGGCACAGGGCAATGAGACCAAGCTCAAGACGGCTCACCAAGCGCTGCTCTATACCGCTATAGGAACAGCTATACTGTTAGGTTCATGGGTCTTGGCAAGCGTTATCTGTAATAC
>JBBDZA010000026.1:0-4368 GCA_040900425.1 Parcubacteria group bacterium | reverse complement strand
CGGCCGCCATGGCCTCAATAAAAGAATTGCCCATGCCCTCGGACAAGGAAGGTCTTACGAAGATACCGGCGGCATGCAAATACTTTGATATATCGTGGTGTGGAACTTCTCCCACAAACCTAATCCTGGATTCAAGATTTAGCATTTTAGAATGGCGCTTTAGTTTGGACTCCAACGGGCCCGAGCCGATAATGTGAAGTTTGAAATTATCCGGTAGAAACTTCATCGCCTCGACAAGGTCGCCGATGCCATTTTTTTCCGTTAATCTAGATGTGGTAATCAAAATAATCTCATCTGAATTTCGGGCTCTGGGCTTCGGGTTCTGGAACTTTTCCCAATCAACACCGTTGGGAATCACGAGAGCATCTTCTCTCCCCGACCACTTTGCCAGAAATGTCGATATAGCTTGAACCTTTTGGGCATTTCTCATTCCGAACGAAAGAAGGGGGCGGAAGGGTAAGATAAACCAGCGATTAAATACCCTCTCGAACGGATCACCGTCCTGGAGTGTTAGTACATACGGAGTTTTGTTGCCAATAATCCTGGCTACAACAATGGGAAAAAGCATGTAAGTCATCATCGCCCAATACAGATCGTATTGGCGACTAAAGGCAAATGCCGCCGCCTGTGGCACGAAGAGAATTTTGCTCAAATAACCGAGTCCGCCTGCCTGCGCGGGCAGGCCGCCGATTCTATAGACATTAACACTGCCAATTCTTTCGAACTTCGGATGCGCTTTGTCGAAGCGCAAGGTCACCATGTCGAACTCGATGTCGGGTATCCTGTCAGTAATTTCTTTGATGGCTACTTCAGCCCCGCCAACTAGAGGGGAAAATGATAATGAAAATATCAAAATCCGCTTGCTAGACATTGAGAATTTTCTTGAGTTCTTCAGGACTGGGCTCCTTCTTGGCCTGGGGCTGGGGTTGTGGCTGTGACTTGGGTTGCGGCTGAACTGGTGCCTGAACTGGCGGTGGAATTGGAGTTTTCGGCTGATTGCCGACTACCGCCTTGAGCGCATCGCGTAAGTCAGAGACCCGCCTGACATCAGGCTTGCGCTGGTTGTCGGTTTTTAAAGTCAGATGCGAAAGAGAAATTTTTTCAGGCTGTTTATTAATTGGCGCGGGTGGTGGAGCGGGCCTTTCTCTAAAACCGCGCGGGTCAATGGCTTTAGGTACAGGCTTAGGGGCTACTGCTTGGGCAGGAGCCGGTTTGAACGAAGCGGCTTGGACTGGTGGCGCCACTTTCTTGCCCTCATCGTGCCAGTCGCTAATATTCTTTTCGACTTCACTCCTTGGTCGCGAGAAGACTTGGCGGGAATTAGCTACTATCTCCTTGACGTAAGACGAGCGTGGCAGTTGGATGGGCGGTAGGGTCGTCGCGGAAAATGGTGGAGAGCTCACAGAATCTATCATGAGCTTAAGATAAATCTGCCGCAGACCCAGATTGACTAGGTCTTCAGCTGTGAAGACTGGCGCAAATTCTTTCTCTAGGACGTCGGCATCATAAGCCCCGACGCGAAACACTATCATCGTACCGACGTTGCCGAAGACGGCATCTCTTACTTCCTCTTCCATCTGTTCAATATACTGATGGGCCATGGTCAAATTGAGCTTGTATTTGCGAGCTTCGGACAAAATATCGGCAAAAGACTTGTCGGCGAAAGACTGGAATTCATCAACATGCAGGTAAAACTGTGGCAGTTTAGCAAGGGCGGTGGAACTCTCATCTGCTCGCGACATGGCTGCTAAATATATTTTGGTAATGAGCATGGAGCCAAGTAGTCTCGCGTTACCTTCTCCGACTCTACCCTTAGACAAGTTCACTATCATAATTTTCTTCTCATCCATAATCTGCCGCAGATCGAAGCTCGACTTACTTTGGCCGATAATATTTCTAATCAGAGGATTGCCCGCAAACTGGCCGATTTTGTTCTGGATGGCAGGCGTCGCTTCTTGAGCATACTTGTCCGTGTACTTAGCATATTCATCGACCCAAAAGCTTTTGACCGAGACGTCAGTGGCATTGGCTACCACTTTGTTGCGGAATTCTTTGTCCGTATACATGCGATTGACGGCCAAAAGCGTGGCCCCAGGATATTCAAGCAAAGCGAGAAGGGTGTTTTGTAAAATATAAGCCATACGGGCTGACCAGGCATCTTCCCAAATTTTTTCAAAGACTGACATAAGCCCATTAACGACGAGGTGTCGCTTGTTGGCGCCGACATCTTCCATTATGTTGAAAGAGACAGGATGGTCCATGTCGAAAGGGGCGAGATAAAGCACATCCTTGATACGCTCTTCGGGAATATATTCGAGCAGTTTTTCAGCGGTGCCACCGTGAGGGTCGATGAAGGCGAGACCCTCTCCATTCTTAATGTCCTGAATGGCCATGTTTTCAAGGAGCGTCGATTTGCCCATACCGGTCTTGCCTATGACATAGACATGCTTGGAACGGTCGGTGCTCTTAATACCGAAGGGCTTGCGCTCATGGCGCGAATCCGTCTCGGCAAAATACGTTATTCTTTCCTCATCAGAATTAGCCATTATGCCAATTATACAACATTAACAACATTGGAAATACTTTGCCCATGATGTATAGTGCCTCCAGAAAAGAAAGGGGGACCTGTGGACATCACAAGTCTGGTCGAGGGCGGCGTAAAAGACGGCCTCTTCACGGACTTCGATGTCTGTGTTAGGGGTGATGGTGTGAACCTAAGCTTCTCGGGAGGGGAGCACATTCGGGCGGGTGCGAGACTCTTCGACGTAGCAAGTATCACGAAGGCCTGTACCAGCCTCATGACCGTGAAAGAGTTTGCGGCCGGGAGACTCTCGCCAGAGGACAGCTTCGGGCGATTCATTCCGGTCCAAGAACACGTGGGAGATGACCGGAAACTCCGGCACTTCCTCTCCTACACAGTCCAGAATTATGCGTTCGACTACGGCTCTATACGAAACGGTAGCGAGAGAAACTTCAAGGAGGTGCTCGTTTCGGAAGGCTTCGGACGTTGGAACAAGATGTTCCGATATGACAATGTCGCGAGCGCATACGTGGGCATGTTGTTGGAAAATCTTTACGGGGCAGGACTGGAAACGGTCCTCCGCGAAGGGCTCCTGGTCAAGCCCACAAGTTCAGACAGGTTCTTGTTCCACCCGGTCAGGCGAGGCCTAGTTCCGCCAGAATTCGTCGTCCCCACTAGGGCCAACCAGAGTCTGCGCGGGAGAGTACATGACCCCGCCTCCTTCAGCCACGAAGACACCTCGTTGTCTGTAGCGGGATTGTTCTCGGATGCCGCCACTCTTGCCGATATCTTTCACAGAGGTATCGACGAGGTCATTGCGTCTGGGTTCTACCCGGAAGTAGCCACGAATCAACTAACGAGACTGGAGCTGAAGGGAAACCCGTACGGATTGGGCTTCGACATTCCGCTGTCCACCAGGTTCAGCGGTCTCTCCGTCAAGAGGCCTCTCATTTTTAGCGGCCATACGGGTTGTCGGATTTTCTTTGCCGAGAAGCCGCGCATCACGGTGGTACTGCTCACCAACCAAGTTCTTTGCCTGCAGAACGGCCTCAAGCAGCCTGAGCTGTTCAAAGCCTTCTGCTGGCGCGTTATCAACGACGCACTCAGGTGTGTCGTCTGATGACAAAGGGGTGGAGTTCCCTCCACCCCTTTGCTATTCTTACAATAAATGAAATGAAATCGTACGACTATTATTATCTCGCAAAAAGAAATATCCTCCCTGACGCAGACAAACGAAACAGGGTGGTTGGCACTATAGAGAAAAGCTCCAGAGTCCACGTTTCAGCGGTATGCGGCAAAGCCATGGCTTCCATCGCCTGCATGCTCAAAGAATACGGGTGTAGTGTTACCGGAAGTGATGTCAAATTCAGCCCTCCAATGAGTGATGTCTTGGATAGTCACGGCATTACCCGTCTTGCTCCTTCTTTGGAAAATTTAGAGAATGTGGATGTTTTAGTCGTTGGCAATGCTCTAGGTCCTGATGCTCCAGAAGTAGCTGGGGCGCGTGACCAAAAAATCCCCATGATCTCTGGAGCCGAGGCAGTAAGCCAAATTTTTTCGGATAAGCGTGCATTTGTAGTTACTGGCACTCACGGCAAGACTACTACGAGCGCGCTCCTGACGCATGTTTTTACAGAAGCAGGCAAAAACCCCGCCTACATGATAGGGGGAGCCTTTCAAAAATCGAACGCCAGCTATAGCATGGGAAATCCAAGTACGAACACCTTAATCCTGGAAGGAGATGAATACAATTGCGCTTTTTTCGACCGGGCACCCAAATTTTTGCGCTACCATCCCACTTCAGTTATTTTGACTTCGCTAGAACATGACCATATTGACTTGTACCC
>JBBDZA010000025.1:4376-4513 GCA_040900425.1 Parcubacteria group bacterium | reverse complement strand
GCGGGCAATCCGTGGAGTTCTACAATTACAGGCAATACCGATGCCGGAACATTCGGCGAACTAGTCGGCAAGAAGCTCCTGACCATCGGCAAATTCCTGGGGCTGAAATAATTTCCCCAACCCTTTTTAACGCAAGT
>JBBDZA010000025.1:0-4366 GCA_040900425.1 Parcubacteria group bacterium | reverse complement strand
CTTTCGTTTAATTAAACGAAAGTCAGACTTGCGTAGACTAACTACCATTCCTCAAGTATTAACGCCCCCAGTTCTTCATCCATTTCTTTTGATTGCGCGTGTGTTGCGAGCATAGAGCGCGCATACTCCTTGAAGTCTTTACGAATAAGGCCAAGATCATCCATCACTTTCATATCAAGAATCGGAGAGGGTGCGCCGATTGCGGCCGTTAGAAAACTTGAAAAGGTGTATTCACTGGCAAATTTCCACGCTTTCTCAAATTCTTGCATCGCCTTCTTTACACCACCTGGGTACATATCAAACACATTTTTGGCTGTAATGTAGGCGTGCACGTACTGTAGATATTCATTAGAGTCCACCGTCCGACTTTTATACGCACCCTGGAAGATGCTCCCGCGCGTTCCGTATTTCTCATTAAACGCAAGCGACATACTTCCACCGAGGCGTTGCATGAACTTTGCTATCCCGCCTTCATTAATTTCCTGCACCAATAGGTGTAAATGATTATCCAAAAGTGTCCACCCCAGTATAGCTACCAGCGGCCTTCTTTCCGGCCATTCCTCCGGCCGCTCAAACACCGAAACGAAAGTCTGACTTTCGTACATTACGAAGTTACGCCCAGGATCTTGGTAAAGGTCATTCAAAATGAAGAGCGACCTCACGAAGCGCCAACGATCTCCATCATCTCTCACAATCTCCATACCGCGTCCGCCACGCTTGATAATGTGCACCACCGACCCAACACTATACGGTTCGACTCGCATATATCTATGATATACGAAAGTCAGACTTTCGTATGGTGAGCTAATGATTTGTGTATAAAGGACAAAATATTCTTATTTCTCTGGTATAATTTTAGTATGAAGATTGAGGACCTTGTCCAGCTTCTTAACAATAGGTTAAGAGAATTCAAACTTTCCAAGGATTACGCCAAGATGAACGGCGACCTGGCAAGAATCAACGCCGCGGACAAGGAAATCATCGCCTTAGAAGATACCCTGTACCAGCTGAACTTGTTGGTCGACACCTCTAAATCCGCCGCCGCTAAAAAAACAACCCTTGCGGAAGTTATATCTGATGGTTCAGTCGCTGTTTTGGGTGAATATGATATCACTCCCTATGCTACTGACCCCCTACATGAGGAGAAGATAATGAATATTTTGAGCAAGATGGGAGTAATGGACACTGTGGAGAAAATTGACGATTATGTCAACGGTAAATATTTGAGCAGCCCGATTACGGGAGAGATGATAATGAGTGCCGCCGAGGCCTACATAGTTGACGCAAGACTGATGATGGCTATCATGGAGCAGGATTCGCGTTTCGGCACTACGGGTGTGGCAGTAAGGACCCTAAACCCCGGTAATGTCGGCAATGATGATGGCGGCAATACTCGCACTTACGAATCCTGGCAAGAAGGCGCGACGGCAGTAGCAGAGTGGCTTAGCAGGCACCGCGGGTCAACAATTATTCCCGAAGTTCCTGAAGAAGCCACAGCTACTTCAACACCCCCGATCATAACCCCAACGGCGACTTCAACGCCGGTGGTGACCACTGCTACAACTACCACTATTACCACCATACCGATAACCTCTACCTCCACGCCGATCACTGCTACTTCGACACCCGTCACCTCAACCACTACACCGGTGACTGCCACTTCAACGCCTTCATTTATAGAGCCAACCACTTCTACCACCACACCAATAACATCTACTTCCACGGATTTGACAAGCTCACCAGAAGGAAGCTCAGAGCAAGCCACTTCGACACCCGTCACCACGACGTCGACTACAACACCAGTAACGACTACCGCTACTTCAACGGTGACCATTTCCACCCCCACCCTGGTACCTACTACCGCCACTTCGACAGCTAATTAACTGCTTTGGATCCCGTTAGAAACACCCTTGTACAAGTCCTAACCAATATGTCACGATTATCAGTAATACTAGATAGTTTCTAACGGGATGGAAGAAATCAGCAAAAGCATAGAGAAATACCTTCCTTTCTTAGAGGATTTGCGTATCCGACTGTATCGTGGAGTAATTTTATTTGCAATATCCTTTATAACTGGCTTTTTCTTTGCCGGAGCAATTCTGAAGAAAATATTAGATTTTGTCCAACTCGATCAGGTTACCATTGCTACTTCTTCACCGTTTCAGTTTATCGATGTGGCAATGAATTTAGGATTTTTTGTGGCTATTATAGTTTGTGTTCCGTATATAATTTATTGTTTTTATATCTTTATTGCGCCCGCCTTGACCAAAGACGAGCAAAGGCAACTATCGAGATCTATACCCTTAAGTGCAGGCCTTTTTATTATAGGATTTTTTTACGGCTTTTTTATCCTTAACTACTCCTTAGATTTATTGGCTTCCATTAATATCCGCCTAGGAATAGCTAACTTTTGGAATATCGGTCAATTCCTGTCACAGGTCTTAATCACCTCAGCACTCTTGGGATTAGTCTTCCTGTTTCCGCTTCCATTGACTTTACTTATAAAACTCAGAGTAATAACAACCCAGACTCTCAGAAACTACAGGCGTATAGCCTACTTTTTATTACTCCTCTTGACTGTTTTGTTGCCCCCGACCGATGTCATATCATTGGGAGCTATGGTTCTGCCACTTCTGTTATTATATGAAGTAGCCATACTATTAAATACCGAGAAATATGCTGTGGTTAAGCCATAGCACTCGCTGTTGATATCTCTTTTGACTTTTGCCAACCGGTCAAATATAATTAGTCGTATTAAAAGTTAATCAAAATATCATGTTTGGATTAGGAACCACAGAAATAATCATTGTAGCCGGTATCCTCGTTTTGCTTTTCGGCTCAAAGAAGATTGCGGATCTTGCTCGTAGCGTTGCAGAGGCTGTAAAAATCCTTAGAGGCAGCTTTTCGGACGAAGAGGGTAAAATGGATAGGAAATAATTAAACGGCAACTATGCTTGGATTGGGAACTTCAGAAGTAATTATCGTGGCGGGCATTCTCGTTTTGCTTTTTGGCTCAAGGAAAGTCCCGGAGCTTGCTCACGGTATTGGAGAGGCAATAAGGTATATCAGAAATGTATTTTCTGAAGCCGAAGAAATTAACAAAATCGATAAAGTTAACTAAAATACATTTAGACTTTAATTGCCACTTCTCTTATCATGCGGAGTGACGATATTATTAAATAATAAAAAACATGTTTGGATTAGGACCTAGTGAACTAATTATCGTGGCGGCTATCTTGGTTTTGCTCTTCGGTGCAAAGAAGATTCCAGAGCTTGCACGGAGTGTCGGTGAGGCTGTAAGGCACATCAAAAGTGGTTTTTCTGATGAAGAGAAGGGAGGCGTGACTGACAAAAGGAAATAGCCGCATGTAGAGACCTGTGCATAGGTTTAGCCAGAACAAAATATGAAAAGCTGGATACGTATTATTCTAGTAGTTTTTGTCTTGATTGGAGGTACTATCTCTTTTGGTTACTGGTCTACTAATCAATTGAACCAGGCATTTGATAATTTAAGCGCTGCGTATCTCGCAAGCACCTATTCAGTCTATCCATCTTTAAAACAAGACGTGGGACTAGCCTCTACTTCTCCAGAAATATCTGGGGAAATAGCCACATCTACTGACCTGGGATTAGCTTCTACTTCTCCAGAAATATCCGGAACAGTCGCCACCACAACTCCCCCTGAATTCTCTTTCACCTTCCCCCAGAATAATACCCAAGTCTATATCGGCTGTACTTATCCAATTTCCTGGGAGTCATCTACAACAATAAATTCGTTGGAAACCGCTCTTATAGATTCCGGCACAAGAGAAACTATGGGACCGATAACAAGCGGACTACCAAGAGAAAAAGTGATAGAAACCGATTCGCAAAATTTAAAATGGAAAGTGGGAATTGTCTGGCCAGGAGGATACTATATTAAAGTATCGAAGATAAATGGTATTGAAGCAGAGTTGAGAAGTAAAGTCTTTCAAATAAACAAAATGTCGGAAAATATAAGCACTAGCGAAAAAGAAATCATCTGTAAAGGATCTGGTGGGTTACTTTAATTAAGCGCTCGAGTATTCTCATCCAATACCTTATCAAAAACCCGCGTTTTCATCTCGCTTGCGATAAAATCCCATTCATATCTCTCTAAAACCATACGTTTAGCATTGATGATAATCTTGTCGTGGAGTACCCGGTCATTAATGAGTTTCTGTACCTGAAAAGCTATCAGACGCGGACTTCCGGGTTCCACAAAAAGCCCAGTCTCCCCATCCTCTAGGAAATCAACGATTCCCCCAACTGGCGTGGCGATAACCGGCAAACCGGCCGCCATGGCCTCAATAAAAGAATTGCCCATGCCCTCGGACAAGGAAGGTCT
>JBBDZA010000024.1:0-4668 GCA_040900425.1 Parcubacteria group bacterium | reverse complement strand
GCTGAAGAAAAATGGAAAAGCCGTAAAGGTCACCTCTTCTCCCTGAAGTTCGTACACTCCCCCGACTTCTTTGTGGAACATGAAGCCGTAGAGAGGATTATTTTCATAAATGGCCAGGCTTGGTGGAGAAGAGGCCAGGGTAAGAGAGGCGCTGGCAATTTTCCCCTGTTCTGCCGAAATGATATCCACCTGTATGGTTTGGGGCCTGGAAATAATGGAGTCGGTGAAGGCGATGGTGTTTTTGCCGACGCCGTTAATATTGCCGAGCACCGTTCCATTTTTTGTCCACCTGTAGGTTAAGTTTGCCGGATTGCCAGTGCCCGCGCCGCTCGGTATAGCAAGCAAGGTAATCTTGGATTCGTTTGACCAGAGGGATTTGCCTTTATAGAAAGGTGGAGTGTAAGTTTCTGCCTGCCAGAGGATGTCTACCTCCTGGGCTTCCAGGTTGGGGAGAGGTATCAAAAAAGGTAAGGCTAGAAAGAGAAGAGCAATTTTTCTCATACTAACATTATATACGTCTTATCCTGCTTTCTTAAGTCCGGGGTGTTGATGAGACCGCTTTCGCTACACTTGCGGGTAAGACCTCTTTTATTTTTGAATCAAGGGCGAGGATGACGATGGCCGCTGTCCAGGCCGGCAGGGCTGATAGAGGTAAGAGCGGGAACATCTCAAGTAAAGAAGCGCCCCCGAAGGTTAAAAATCTTTTAGGCTTCATGAAACTTAAGCCTCGCGTTTTAAACCAAACGTAGAAGGTCAGTCCGGCAAAGATACCCACGAGCCACCCCATCCATATAAAAGTAAACAGCAATTGGAGGGCGTCGAAAAAGAGCGCCACGCATATCATGAAAACGATGGTTGTATTATTGAGCCCTTTCTTTTCCTCCTGCATCACTCTTTGGGTTAGTATTTCCGGCCTCCTTTAATTCCGCGCTGGCCGCTCTCATGGCCACCTCTCTGTCTTCCGCCGCTTCCTGCTTGGCCTTCTTGATGGCGAGGACCTGCGACGGGTCAGAAGTGATTATCTGGTCTTCAGTGTATGAAGCAATGTTTTTAATGGCCACGTGTTTGAGTCCGGCAAAGAATATTCCTTCTCCCCTGTCGGATTCGAGAAGGAGAAACTTTTCTTCATCCGTCAGGTTGAAAGTTTTCTTGAGCTCATCGATAGTCGTTGGCGACTGCTTGAGAAGTATTTGAATGGAAGAGTTAGTAATGATGGGCAAGCCATAAGGGCTTTTGAGGAAGTCCCCCACGTCCTGGGTAATGGTAGCCACGCCGAGGAAATATTTTCGGCCTCGTTTGACGAGGCCCATGAGGAAGGAAGCCGTGTCTTCCGATTTCATCATCCACCAGGCCTCGTCAATGACGAGCAGGCGCTTCTTCAGCTCTTTACGAATAGCGTTCCAGATATAGTGAGTGACGATATACATGGCAATCGGCTTGAGCTCGTCTTCCATATCACGTAGGGAGAAGACTACAAATTTTCTGTTGATGTCTACATTTGAAGGCCGGTTGATAAAGCCCGACCAAGTGCCCTTGGTGTATTTGGAAAGGCGTTGGGCGAGAGACTCCCCGCCTTCCATGCCAGTCAAAACGAGTTCGAAGTCCGACATGAGTGGGGGTTCTATGGTACGGAAATCTGATTCAACCGTAATATCCTTCAGGGCATAAGTTTCGGTAATAGCCCGGTCGATGATGGCGTCTTCTTCTGCCGAGAGGCCTCCCATCATGAGGCGGAAGAGCCCCACTAAGTTAATAATGTTAGAGCGCAGGACGTTAGCGGCACTTTCATCCGGTCCGGGTACAGGCAAATCGAATGGATTAATGTGGTGTTCCGAGTTAAGAGAAATCTTGAAATATCGGCCGCCGGTCGCTTCCGCCATATATTCATATTCTCGTTCCGGATCGATGACAATGACCTCGGTGTCGAACATGAGGGTGCGCAAAATCTCGAGCTTGGTGGCATAAGATTTGCCGGCTCCGGACTTGGCAAACATGATGGAGTTGTAATTTTCAAGCGAGAAGCGGTCAAAGAGGACGAGAGAGGAGTTGTGCCTGTTGATGCCGTAGAGAATGCCTTTGTCAGAAGTTAGGTCAAAAGAAGTGAATGGAAAGAGAGATGAAAGCGGAGAGGAATTAAGTTTGGAGTGGACTTCCAAGAGGTCGTTGCCAAGAGGTAGAGTGCTTTTATACCCCTGTTCCTGCTGGAAGAGGGCCGGCTTGACGTATATAAGCTTCGACTCAAGGATAGATTTAATCTCCGACTCTGCCTTGTCCAGTTCCGAGTCCGAGTCGCCGTAAATAGTGATGTAGAGACCAACATCAAAGAGTTTCTCCTGGGCTTGTTGAAGCTGGTCGCGCAGATTCTCCAGGTCTTGGTAAGCCACATCAAGCATTGGGTCGCGTACCAAGCCTTTCTCTTCCCGGCTATGAATCTGCGATTGCACTTCAGCCACTTTTCTCTGGAATTGGCGCAAAACCCGGGCTGTTTCAATGGGGTGGACGAAAATAGAGACGTCAAAAACTTTATCCATGTTGATAATGGGTGAGAACCAGCCTTCAGAAAGGAACCGCGGATAAGAGATGACGAAAAAGCTTCGCAGGACTTTCTCACCAAGGTTTATTTCTCTCGGTGTAACCTTGAGAGCCGATGGAGCAATGATGTCTTTGAGTTCCAAGACACCGGCCTCGAATATTTCTTGCGGCAAAATAGAAGAAATATCAGGCTTCGCGCTCTTTTTGTTAAATAATTTGTCAAAAATACCCATACTTAGCTTACTTTAAGCGGCTTTTCTGTCTCGCCGGGGTTGAAGGCTTTGTAGAAAAGCTCAATGACCTCTTCGGTCCCGAGCCTAGCCACCCGGATACCGGTCCTGATGAGTCCCTGTTCCACGACTGACAGGCGTTCTTCAAGCTGGCTCCTGTTCTCATCGAAACTGGCTTCGCTTGCCGCCGCCTTCTCTGACTTAGTGCCGAATCCCAGGCGTGAAGTTAGGCTCGATTGACTGGTGGTCAAAATGGCCGGACTGTACGGCACTACGATGAAGAAATTCTTGGTCATGATATTAGTACTTTCCGTAAAACTCCTGATGAATTCAATGTATTCGCGGACCTGGATTTTCATCAAACTATTCGTCTGGGCTTTCTCCTGCCCTTCTAGGAGCGCGATGTATGGACGGATGTCAAGTTTGCGGGATTGCACCACTATTTCAATCGAGAAGTCGAGAGAGTTCAGGAAATCCTGGAACTGGAGGAGAATGGCCTGCCTTTCATCCTCAGATTTGAGGGCGAAATTGAGTGAGGAGCATAAAAGGATCGAGCGCATTCCCCCGTCCTTCAAGATAACGACGCCGTCGCGTACTTCTTTAATGGGTACGAATTCTTGCGTGGCGTTTGTTGTCGCTGCCATTACTTAATTATACACCAGTCTTATCGTCGTTTGAGGTCACGGGGTTATCGCTTTGCTTGATATCGAGGTTCCAAGTCAGTTCTTTGAGCTTCGAGCTTGAAAGTTTCGGCACATAGACCTGTTCGATGGGCTTTTTAACTTGTTCTCGGCTTTTGACCACTTGTTTCTCCTCTTTTTTCCAGATATAGAGTTTGCTCGTAATAGTGTATTTAGCGAAAGCTTCTACCATGTTGACGAAAGGCTTGCCATTAACCTTATAGAAAGCCAGGGCGGCGGCGAAAATAGCGATAGGCAGGGCTAGGATAATAGCGAGGAAGTTTGGTAGAAAGAGAAAAAGAATGACCGCAAGGCCGGCGCCGCCAGCGACATAAATGAATTGCTTGAAAGTTAGAGGGCCGAAAATCTTATCCTCTATCTCGATAAATTGAGGCACTTGGAATCTCATAATAGCTTTGTAGCTTCGTAGCTGGTTAGCTTCTTAGCTTCTATTCTTAACTTCTTTATCATAACATTTAACATGCGCATTTCCTCGTATGAGTGAATTGTATTCATAAGCTAACTAGCTAAATTGTGCAAAGTTCAACTTTGCACAATTTAGCTAAAAAGCTAATCAAGCTAATAAGCTATAGTAACGGCTCTCGATACGGATCTTTACCATCTGGATAATGCGAAGCTCGTGGGGTCGCTACCTCTTTTTTAGGCTGTTCTTCAGGTTGTTTTGGTGTTGGTGTAATCACTGGTGCAGGTTCTGCGACTCTTGGTTTTGCAGGAATTGTTTCTTTTCTAATTTCTTTAATCTCTGTCGGCTGTTCTACGTGTGGAACCTCATGCGCCACCTCTCCCTTTTTTACCATGACTAAGCCTTGTGCGAAGGCAGGTTCTATCACTGGATGGATATCCGGTTGGGTTTTAGGGACGGCGGCCGAAGCATTTTGGGGCGCTGGTTTGGCATGGCCAACTTTATTGACGATGACTTTGAAAACCCTTTCATTAAGAGCGGCCGTAATGGATAGAGCCACCGCTTCCTCTAGTTTGGCTTCTCTCATAATATTAGCGAGATAATTTTTCTCATCCTCGAAGCCGTAAATGACGAACATCGTTTCTCTCTCGACCGCTACAATCTGCGAAAGGTCGAGTTTATTGAGAAGGGCAATCTCTTTGACTACTGACCTCCACGGCACTATCTGAATGGCTTCCTGTAGCGCTTCTGGTAGTTTTTTAAACTGATTTTCTATCAATTTTTCCCTGTCTTCTCCGGAATT
>JBBDZA010000023.1:0-5161 GCA_040900425.1 Parcubacteria group bacterium | reverse complement strand
GAGGCGCCCAGCCTTCCTCCCGAAGCGAGCGTCAAAAGGATGGCTTCCTGCACCTTGGTTCGTCTGACTGCTTTTCTATTTTCCTCTTCCATTATTCCCATAATAAGAATCCTATAGGAATATTATAATGTATAGGAAGATATGGTAAAGTAGGGGGATGTTTATAGATGAATTAACTCTCCATTTGAAGGCGGGCCGCGGGGGCGACGGTGTAGTGCGCTGGCGACATGAGAAAGGCAAAGATTATGGCGGGCCATCCGGCGGCAATGGCGGCAAGGGAGGAGACGTGTGTGCTCTTGCGGTCCGGGATATTGGCATTCTCTCTGCTTATAGGAATGTCGGCGGGTTTGTTGCTCCGGGTGGAAAAGATGGCGCCAAGGATGTCAAACAAGGAGGAGTAGGAGAAGATGTGGTGGTTAAGTTGCCCGTAGGTTCCCGTCTTACTAATCTCACCACCGGCTATGCCCTGGAACTATTGAAAGACGGGGAAAAAGTCCTGCTCCTGCGCGGAGGCAGGGGTGGATTGGGCAATGAGCATTTTAAAAGTTCAACCAATGTTCGCCCTAAAGAATCTACCGAAGGCGTTTCAGGAGAAGAAGCAGACTTTCATATTGAACTCCTGTTGGTGGTCGATTTAGGCATTATCGGCTTGCCCAATGCTGGTAAATCGAGTCTTTTAAACTCTCTCACCAGCGCTCAATCTAAAGTAGGAGATTTCCCTTTTACCACCCTCGAACCGGCTTTGGGGGATTATTACGGACTTATTTTGGCAGATATTCCTGGTCTCTTAGAGGGCGCGGCTCAAGGCAGGGGCTTAGGCCATAAGTTTCTGCGTCACATTGAGCGTACTAAGGCGCTTGTGCATTGTATCTCCGGTGAAATTGACGACCCGGGTGAAGCCTACAGAGTGGTTAGAAAGGAGCTCGAGCTCTATAATGAAGATATGATGAAGAAGCCTGAAATAGTAGTTTTGACCAAAGTGGACACTCTGACTAAAGAAGAGGAAGTAAAGAAACTTAAGCTTTTGAAAAAAATCAACAAGAATGTATTTCCGGTTTCTATCTTAGATGACAAGCTAGTTAAAGAGTTTGGGCAGTTTCTTACCAAAACTTTTAAATCATGAAGGACTATACATTAACTATCGGGCTTGAAGTGCACGCGGAACTCTCGACCAAGACGAAAATGTTCTGTGACTCAAGAAATGATGCCGATGAATCAAATCCCAACGCCAATACCTGCCCGGTGTGCCTGGGTTATCCTGGCGCCTTGCCGGCCATAAATAAAGAAGCCGTGCGGTCAGTCCTTCGCCTGGGCGCGGCTCTTGGCGGAGAAATTGCCGACCACACCCAATTTGACCGCAAGAATTATTTTTATCCTGATATTCCCAAGGGCTACCAAATCAGCCAATATAAAGATCCTTTAGTGCGAGGCGGTTCTCTTAACGGCGTAGCCATAACTCGTGTTCATCTAGAGGAAGATACCGCTAAATCAATTCATAATGATAAGGGTGAGAGTCTTCTTGATTTCAACCGAGCGGGGATACCCCTCATGGAACTGGTCACCGAACCAGTTATCAAGAGCGCCGAGGAGGCGGCCAATTTTGCCCGAGAGCTCCAGCTTCTTTTAAGATATTTAAATGTGAGTGGAGCCAATATGGAAAAAGGGGAGATGCGGGTAGAAGCCAACATCTCCGTAGCGCCGATTAATGCAGATGAAAATCAGCGTTCATCTGCGTTATTAGGGACGAAGGTAGAGGTCAAGAACCTCAATTCTTTTAAGGTGGTGGAGAAAGCTATCAAGTTTGAAATGGAGCGCCAGATAGAGGTGCTCGAGAAGGGAGATAAAGTTATACAAGAAACAAGAGGTTGGGATGAGAATAGGGAAGTAACTTTCTCGCAAAGATTAAAGGAGTCGGCACATGACTATCGCTACTTTCCTGATCCTGATTTACCCAACCTTTTTATAAAAGCCATTTCTGAATTTGGTGAGGATGTACTTAAGGCATCATTGCCTGAATTACCGTGGCAGAAAAGAGAGAGGTACAAAAGAGACTACGGTCTCAAAGACAGCGATATAGAAATTTATGTCCGAGAACTGGAATGGGGGAGGCTTCTCGAACATACAGCAGAGATTCTTAAAGACGTCAAGCTGGTCGCTCTAGCCTCCAACTACATCACAAGTGACCTTAAGACTCTCATAGTGCCAGAGAGTTTGGCCGAAGTTATCCGCATGGTGTCGGATGGACTGGTCTCTTCACGCGGGGCAAAAGATGTTTTAGCAATCTTAGAAAGAGAGGGGGGCAAACCATCTGTCATCGCGCAAAAAAATAATTTAATACAGAATAGCAATACCGAAGAATTAAAAACTATTGCAAATAAAATTATTAAAGAAAATCAAAAAGTGGCAGGGGAGTATCGAAGTGGGAAATTATCGTCATTGCAATTTCTTATCGGCCAAGCGATGAAAGAGACTGGAGGTAACGCTAATCCAAAAGTGCTTAAGGATATTTTTACAGAGCTTCTCTAGTTTTCTAGATGTTTAATCATTAATTTCTTAATGCGTCCTTCCGCGTTGCTTTTGTTTGTGCCACCCTCAATGTCGTTGACTATGTTCTCCAGGGCCGAAAGTTTATAGACACGGTAATTATTCATAGGATGTCTCTGGGCTTTAAATTTACCAGACTTGTCCCAGTTGCGCAGAGTAAGAGGGGAGACTCCGAGTATCTCTGCCGCTTCTTTGATGGAAAAATATATCTCTTTCATTGTTTTATCTTATATAAACATTACTAATTAGGTATAGTGATACTACATTAAGTTGTATTATATAGCAAGGTTTAAGCTTCCTGCCACGGTTTTTATGCAGAGAAAGATACAGCAAGAAAGTAATCCGACTATCCACAATCTTGACTATTTTTCGTAGGAGATTTGTACGCCGAGATTTATAATTTATGTTGATGGCAGAGACTATTTTTTCAGAGGGTAATGAGTATATCTCGGCTAGCCGAGGAGCCCAAAAGACAGGTTATTCAGAAGATTATATTGGCCAGCTTTGCCGGGCAAGGAAGATTTCGGGGCAATTAGTTGGTAGGACCTGGTATATTGATATGGAATCTCTCTTGGAGCATAAAAATAGTAAAAAATACAAGAAAAAAAATGAAGGTATCGAAGTAAGGACAAATGTTCCTAAGTCTGACAGGACTATTTTTTCTTACTCTAAAGATGAACTTCCTTTGTTTCCCAGTCTTCCGGTCACTAAAAATAGAATAGGTGAGCACAAAACCCTCACCTCTTCTCTTCTGGGAGCAAGTGGTGCCGCTATTTTCTTTTTGCTCTTAGCTGTAAGCTTCAATTCTTTTTTGTTCCAAAAAGAATTTTCTATTAATGCTTCCGCAGGTCTGGCCCATCTTGCGGATAATCTTGAGCGAAAGTTCGGCCAAGAATGGGATCAAATTTCTGCTATAGTGTTGGGTGCCGCTAACCGGTTTTATAGGAGAAATGATGAGATAATTCGCCTTGAAGAGCGTGTTAGGCAATTGGAGCTTATGCTAAATAGTGAGGGATTTAAAGAGTAATTTATGTCTTTCAAAAAACAGATATTTTATGTTTTCCTGGTTGCTTTTATCTTTGCCGCCGCCTTGCGTGTATTTGTGATAGAAGGTCTCATCGTTAAAGGGGATTCGATGGCGCCCGCCATACTTTCCGGCGACTATGTCTTTATAAATAAACTGGCTTATATTTTTAAGGAGCCAAGTCGCGGCGATATCGTGGTCGCTATTCCGAGGGGCGAGTCTTTCAAAGTTATAAAGAGGATAGCCGTCCTGCCTGGAGAGAGCTTCAGTGATGATTTTAATTTATCCAGGCTTGACCCAGAAGAGTACTTTGTTTTGGGTGACAATAGTCGTGTGAGCATAGATTCGCGAGAACTAGGATTTATTGATAGTTGGGATATTAAAGGAAGAACTTTTCTCATCTTCAGGCTAAGAAGTTTCAGATTTATCAGTTTATAAGGTTAATATCACTAAGTTTTATCAATGTATATAAATGTTTTGATAGTCATAAGCACCACATAACTTAAGATTTTAGGAATCAGAGATCATTTGTGAAGAAAGAGAACATGAAGAATCGATGAAGAGTTGTCCACATAAAATGTAAAAATTCATAGTATCTGCCCTCTCCCAAATATATAATAGAGACAATGATATTTGGTAACCGATACGGTATATCGGCATGAAAAACGAAGCGGAAAACTGGCTGTCGATGTCGGAGGCGGCAGGGCACACTCCTTACAGTGCGGAGTATTTAAGTTTGCTCGCGAGGAAGAAAAAACTCTCATCAAAAAAAATCGGCAACGCTTGGTACACAACCAAGCCTGTTTTAGATGACTACATGAAGAAGCAGATGATTCGAACCCAAGTGCAGAACGGAAATTTCCAATCTCTCGAGCCGTTGCGCTCTTATCAAAGTGACTTAAATAAATATAAAACTGAAATAGGAGAAAACAGTGTCCAGCCAAAAGTAGAATCCATTCCAGTGGTGCAAAAAATTGAAAATCTGCACCAGGATCTGACACGGACCCTGCAAAATGTTATTGAAAATAAATTTCCACAACATCTGCCGGCCCGGCCCCTATCATTTAGAATTATATTTTCTAACCGGATTGTTATCATTGCCGGAATTATTTTGCTCATCATGATGACGCTCCTGCCCGTTCCTATAGTGTTCGGGTTTTTAAATAAATCTTTCGATGCGTTCAAGGAGGCAGTACAAGACTCGAATACTGTCATGGGCTTCCGCCCGGGAACCCATGAGAACGAGATACTTCTCCTCGACAGCGAGGGCAATATCGCCATCATGGGCCATGTCGAGACAGGGGGGCAACTCAAATCCTTTGTGGCCGACGGGGTAGCCCCTATTGTTGTAGATTCGAAAACACTGGTTAAAAATTTGAATGCCGAACTTTTGGGAGGGGCGAGCTCGACTGACTTTACTCTGGCCTTTGTTACCGCTAATGGCTCTATGACTACTGAAGATGTGCAACTTGAAGGTAACGTGGAAGTTGGAAAAACTCTTTTAGTCAGAGGAGCCACCAAGCTTCTTGGCACGCTTGAGGTCGGGCAAAACCTCAAAGTCTTCGGCGAAGCCGAATTCAGACAGGCTTTGAA
>JBBDZA010000022.1:3658-5206 GCA_040900425.1 Parcubacteria group bacterium | reverse complement strand
ATATCCACTAACTGCATAAAAATTTTATAAAGACTTTCTTCACTCTCATGAAAGCTTGGGATAAATGAATAGAGAAAATCTACTACACTATATGTTCTGACACCTTCAAACTTATAATCGGCTATGTCGACTCCATTGTCATGAGCATCAAGCGGGGCCATGAGCATGTTGTCTAAGAGGTCGGCTTCTTCTTTCCCCCCTGCTAGTTGTTCTCCGAAATGTTTCCAAACCAGTCCGCATGAGGCATACGGAATGCCATTAGACCTTTCGCCCGCTCCACCCGGCTGATGATGGTCAAAGCGGTTTTGGGCCGGGTCATAAATCATGCCGACATCGACCACGTAGTCAGCCGTAAGAGCCTGCTCTTTATCACGACTACGTACTACTTTAACATCGCTACCGGTGACCATGCGCAAAATAGCGACAGCGAAAATATCATCGGCCTGGAACGAGCCGCTATGAGTGAGGATGGTTTTTGGCATAGATCTTATGGGCCCAAGCTAGAAGTAAAATATAAAGAGCGATGGTCAAGGACATCATGGGAATAGTAATATAGCCGAAAGCCATGACGTAGATCTTGGAACAGGCTCCGCCCAAAGCGGTACATGGCAAAATTGATGCTCCTCCCATATAAACATACGAGTGATAAGCGGCGATAATGGCGGCACCAAGAGCGAGAGGTGTGGCATAAAGAAAAGCGGAGGTAGCCTTTTTCCATAGAGCTACCCCAAAGATGATGACCAGAGGATAGAGAAAAACTCTCTGCCACCAGCAAAGCACACAGGGCTCAAAGCCTACAACTTCCGAATAGAAAAGGGAGCCGAGGACAGCCACCAGGGAAATCAAACCGGCCAGCACCATGGCATTTTTCCCCACAAACATTTGGATGGTTCGACCCCATGAATGCCGAAAGATAAAGGCGGCGATAGTAACCACAAAGACAGCGTGGAAAACAAGCACTAAATAGGGCAAGACAATATTAATGTTCTCAACCATTGTTTTCGGGTAACGGACAGCCTGTGGCCTCACTCAAAGCCCCCAAAGAGACTTCCCCGGTTTGGCGGGTGCCATCGGCGAATTGCCAGGTCGGATAACTTTCTACTTGGGCTTCGGTGCATATAGGCAGTCGTCCGCGGCTGTCCGGAGTGGAGCACTCGGTGTACGGTAGGAGTTTGGCCGAGGAGCCAAACATCGCTTTCTGATTCTGGCAGTGCGGACACCAAAAGGCGCCGTAGAAAATGGCCCCACTGTCTTTGAGACATGAAGCAAAAGTGTCGAGTTTCCCCGGCCGGCTCGGCGTCTTCACCAGCCAGACGATACCGAGGATGACCAGGACTAACACAAAAATCCAGATTATCTTATTTTTTCCCATGGCCCAATTATAGAGGAAAATCCTTTATTCAGCTAGAGTTTCCATTCCCCAACCGACAAATAAGAGCATAATCATCATCCGGATAGTAAAACCAATGGCAGACAAAACAACGTAGCGCACCGGAGACATCCTGATGATACCTGCTGCGGCACTAGTCGGAAAAGACGGCAAGAGGG
>JBBDZA010000022.1:0-3558 GCA_040900425.1 Parcubacteria group bacterium | reverse complement strand
CACAAGGGCACAGGTCATTCCTGCCGACTTCAGGCTTACTCGACACTGGCTTGGCCTCTATACCTCCTCCAGTCTCGACAAGCAAATTCCCATTCGTGACGGCAGGGGCCATCTTAAATGAAGCCAGAGCATCCAGGTCAAGGGCGATGACAAACTCGGCTATCTGCCTGGCAATAGAGCCTTCCATATTTCGAAAAAATCTTAATCCGTCTTTTTTGTATTCCACGAGCGGTTCGCGCTGGCCGTAAGCCCGCAGATTAACACTCGAGCGCAGGTATTCCATCATCTCCAAGTGGTCAACCCAGAAGAGGTCTATGGTCTGCAGGATGATTCTTCTTAGGACCTCGGAAACCTCTAGAATATCGAAATTTAATTTCGATACTTTTTCTTCCACTTTCGCTTTGACACTGTCCTCAAGCTGGCTCGATGACTCCGCTAAATATTCTTTAATGTGAGACGGGCCACCCACGAGAACTTTACGGCGCCGACCGTAAATGATGGTGCGTTGGAAATTGAGAACATCATCGAACTCGAGGACGTGTTTTCTGGCATCGAAGTTGAAACCTTCTATTTTCTCCTGGGCTTTTTCGAGCGAATTGGTAATGAGCTTGTTTTCTATCGGCTCGTCCTCGGGAATATTAAAACGACCCATCATTTTCTTGATGGCATCCACGGCAAAGATACGCATCAGAGAATCTTCAAGGGAGACAAAAAATTGCGTCTCACCGGGATCGCCTTGGCGACCGGCACGACCGCGCAGTTGATTGTCTATGCGCCTGGCATCATGCCTTTCTGTACCAAGGACAAAAAGGCCGCCCAAGGATTTGACCTCGTCGAAGGCTTCGGGGCTTCCTGGCATACCGCCAAGCTTGATGTCGATACCACGACCCGCCATGTTGGTAGCTACGGTTACAGCACCCGACTTACCAGCCTGGGCAATCTGTTCACCTTCCCTCTCGTGGTTCTTGGCATTCAATATTTCATGTTTTATTCCTTCATTACTTAGATAGGCCGAAAGCAATTCATTGTGTTCAATAGAAACTGTACCGATAAGTAGTGGCTGACCCTTCTGACTTAGTTCCTTGGCTTTGCGGGCGACAGCTTTCATCTTACCCGCTTGCGTCTGGAAAATGAGGTCGCCGTGGTCTAGGCGGCTCGTGAGTCTATGAGTCGGAATGACAAAAGTTTCCAAGCCGTAGACTTTGTAAAACTCTTCCTTAGAAGTAGCGGCGGTGCCGGTCATGCCGGAGAGTTTCTGATACATGCGGAAATAATTCTGGAAAGTAATGGAAGCGTAAGTGCGGCTTTCTTCTTTGATACGCACGCCTTCTTTGGCTTCGACAGCCTGATGCAGACCTTCGGACCAGCGGCGACCAGGTTGAAGTCTGCCGGTAAAGGCATCCACTATGACCACTTCATCATCCTTAACCACATATTCTTTGTCTTTGTGGTAGAGAGCTTTAGCCCGCACAGCCGTCTCGAGGTGGTGCACATATCTGACCCCGCCTTCGGCGTAAATATTTTCAATACCCAAAATTTTTTCTGCCTTGCTAATACCGGCATCAGTTAAAGAAATGGCCCGCAGTTTCTCATCAACGGTAAAATCTGGGCCCTCTGCCAATTCCTTTGCTATCTTGGAAAATTTTTCATAAAGCTCGCCAGCCGCACCAGTATTGCCGGAGATAATGAGCGGAGTACGAGCTTCGTCTATAAGAATAGAGTCAATCTCGTCGACTATGGCATAGTGATAATCCCGTTGTGAAAGTTCTCTTTCCGAATAAAGGAGATTGTCGCGGAGGTAATCGAAGCCGAATTCATTGTTGGTGCCGTAAGTGATGTCAGCCTGGTAGGCCTCTTTTTTATTCACGGGCCTTAAAAATTCATGGACCACGTGGAAAGAACCCGTCTCATCCCGTTCTTTATCCCCGCCCGAACGACCGTCCGGTCGGGCGGGCTTATTGGTATGAGATTCATCGTACAAGAAAGAGGCACTGTGATTGAGTACGCCAACCGAGAGTCCGAGATAAGAATAAATTTGTCCCATCCAGACGGCGTCACGACGGGAAAGGTAATCATTGACTGTTACCACGTGTACTCCTCTCCCAAGAAGAGCGACGAGGTAGGCCGGCAATGTGGCCACAAGAGTCTTACCTTCTCCAGTTTTCATTTCGGCAATGCCGCCCTTGTAGAGAGCAATACCGCCGAGAAGCTGAACATCAAAATGCCTCTGGCCGAGGGTGCGCTTGGCCGCCTCCCGCACCACGGCGAAAGCTTCCGGTAAAATATCATCTGTGGTTTCTCCTTTTTTGAGACGTTCCTTAAATTCGGTAGTTTTGGCGGCTAGTTCTTCCGCTCCCAACTTCTCCAGCGCAGATTCGAGCGCATTCGTGCGCTCGACCGTGGGTTGCCAGAACTTGAGTAACTTCTCCTCGGGAGTGCCGAAGAGACTCTGCAAAAAGGTCATAAGACGCCTATTTTACCACGTTTGAGCGCTCAAGCCAAAACTCGCTTAAAAGAAAAAACGCCCTTGCGGGGGCATTTTTCTTTGATAGCCCGGCACAATGCCGGGTCCCGGAAACTTGCGCTCCGGGCCAGAAAACTAACGCCTTCTTTTGGAAGACTTTCTCTTCGAAGATTTTCTCTTCTTGGAAGCTTTTTTCTTGGCTACCTTTCTTTTCTTTGCCATTGTGTTAAGAATTGTACGCAGTTTCTAAATTTTTCTGCGATTATATTAATTATGTACCGAAAGACCACACATACAATAGAGAAAATAAAAAAGTGGGGATAACTTCCCACCGACAAATTTTAAATTTTAATTTTAAAAAATATTTCCGTCTACGCGCGGAGAGCGGGGCTAACTCCAAACGAATATCTTTGTGAGTGCGGCCGCTCTCCACGCGTAAAAAGAATTCTCTAAATAATTATACCCATAAAAACGCAAAACCCGCCAGAGGCGGGACTTGCGCAGACATTCGTTCTTAGTGCCAGCTGAGGCACTCACATCCTTAGTATAGCATAATAGCGGTCAAAAAGCAACTGTTCCTTCTTCTAACCTTGTTGTATCTGCCTGATATATTCCTCCATTTGGTCCTTGTGGTCCGGAGAAATTTCTCCAACATATCTTAAAACTTCGATAGCCTTATCCTTCTCTCCTTTATTTAAATAGGCGTTAGCGATTTCGAGATAAATAATTTGCTTGCCAGGCATCAGTTCGCGCGCTCGATCGAGATAGGCCAGAGCCTCATCCAAAGCACCGGTAGTAGAGAGGAAAGAACCAGCTACAATCTGATGACGAGCGTCTTGGGAGAAATCTTCGGCTTGCTTAATGACAACTTGCCGGGCAAACTCGAAAAATACATTTTTCTCCTCCATGGTCATCTTACTTGTCAAAAGGGTGACAGCATTGGAAGCGATCTGCTCGACGACTTCAGGTCTCCCCAGTCTCGACGTTTCGTATGCCGAACGGAAATGTCCGGTTACCAATGGCCCGTCTATGTTTTGCTGTTGAAGAGCGGAGAGAGCGGATATGAGTTTAGTGTTAGCAAGCATCGGCTGGAT
>JBBDZA010000021.1:0-5254 GCA_040900425.1 Parcubacteria group bacterium | reverse complement strand
AGCGTTTCTCTTGATAGTTTCCCGCTCTTTCACCAGCTTTTGCATTTTAACCCGAACGTCTTTTTGGTCAAGGCGGTCGATCACTACTCCGCACCGATACTTATCCACCAAATCCGTAATGCTGACGAGGTTTTTAGAAACGATGACGGGAAGGCCAGCCGCCAGGTACTCTCCAAACTTAACGGCAATCACCGTTGAAGTAATCGGGAGATCGCCCATGACGTGCAAACCCACATCACCAATATTTAGTACCTCTTCGGGGTCTTTGGGGCTCAAAATAACCCGGAATTCTCCGGTCGGGACCCCTCTCTTTCGCAGGAAGGAATCCAATTCTTTAGGGTCGGAGTGGGTTGCGACCAAAAAATACGAATTGGGAAGATGTTTTCTTATTTCCGCGTAGGATTTCGCCAAGAAATCCGGTTCATGGAAGCTTCCCAAACTGCCGGAGTAAACGACCACGAACCGGTCGGCGACCCCCAACCGCTTCCGTCCGATTTCCCGCTCTTTTCTACCCGCTGATAAATCTCTCTCCTTAACGCATGGGGGGATCAATTCCACCCTGGCATCCGGCATGACTTTCTTTACGTAATCCGCGAGCCCTTCGGACTGAACTACCACCCGATCGGAGTCGGAAAATAGGGATTTTTCAATTCTCTCCCAGATTTTGTAGCTGGTATCGGATCGATTCCAACGGCCGTAAGTTACCCCTTCCAGGAGGTAGGCCCCGCGCATGTCAAAAATGAAACCGACCTTTAGACCCCCTTTCCGCAAGAGATGGGCTAACAGCGCCGATAGATAAGCCCGGGCGTGGATGATATCGATTTTGGACGCGAGCGCAAAAAACAAAACGAACGGAATCGTCTGAATCAAGAAAAGCGGGATTGCCCAAACCGGCATCACCGAACGCCCAATCGGTAAAATTGGAACGATAATCAACCTGACTCCCATTCTCCGCGCGTACCTTTTGACCGATTGATAGCTTCTGAGGGACGCGAAGAACCGATTCACCGAAGGAAAGTTTAAGACCGTAAGTTCGGTACTTGGGCTATTCTCAACCAGTTGGCCTGCCAAATCCAGCACCTGACTCTTAAGCACTCCCGGCTCGAGGATGTTTTCTCGACTGACTAGATAAAGAACTCTCATTGCCCTTCTCGCCCGACAACCACTTTAATCGTTTTAAGAATAATTTCGGCATCCAAAACCAGCGACCGATGCTTCAGATAGTAGAGGTCGTAGCGCAGCTTCTTGCGGGCGTCTTCGATTGAAGCGCCGTAGGGGTAGTTCACCTGGGCCCAGCCGGTTAAGCCCGGCCGAACGATGTGGCGCAGGCCGTAGTGGGGAATCTGCTTCTCAAGCCTCCTGACGAACTCCGGCCGCTCGGGACGGGGACCGATCAGGCTCATCTCCCCCCGCAGAACGTTGACGATTTGCGGCAACTCGTCCACTCGGGTGATTCGCAGCAGCCGACCGAACTTCGTGATCCGAGAATCATTCTTCTTGGCCCACTGCGCCCGATTATTTTCGGCGTTCTCAACCATGGTGCGAAACTTAATCGCCTCAAAAACCTCTCCACCCTTTCCCACCCGCTTCTGCCGGTAAAAGATTGATCCCGGGCTGCCGATCTTAATCCCCAGAGCAATAAATGGAAGGAAAATCAGCAAGACGAAGCCGAAAATAAATGCGGAGAAGATATCCAGCACCCGCTTGCGAGATTCGTAAAACTGCTTGCGCGTCCCCTGCAGACTCTCCAAAAACCGCGGTTCGTCCATTTCGGAGATCGGCAGGGACCGGTTCAAATCTTCCCAAAATCCGGAAAGGTTGTAGAAAGCAACTCCCGCCGGCAGGAGCTTGGAGAGAGAACCGAAAGTTTCCGGGTAAAGGTCGTTGCTGACGACCACCGTATCAACTTCCCCCTGCCGAACAATCTTTTTGAGCTGGTTGAGGTTGTTTCCCGTCAGAATCCCGCTGGCGGTAACCCACTTCGGCGAGGCCTTCCCGCCGTTAAGATCGAAGAGGGCAACAATGTTATAGCTAAGTTCGGGATGGCTGATGATGTTTCTTGCCAGCTCCAACGAAGCAGGACCGGCTCCCACCAGAACAAGGTTTCCGATTGCCCCGACCCAGTGCAGGATCTCCCCGTAGATAACCCGCCAAACCAGAAAGAGCGCCGAGAATACTGCCAACTGTAAAAAGAGGATCGTTTTGGGAGTGAGATTAAAAACCGGGGTGAAGTAGAAAAAGAACACCGCTAGCGCCGCGTTAACAAGCATGGCATTGGTAAAGCTGCGCAGGGTTCGGGAAATGTTCCAGACCGAACCCAGACTATACAGCCCAAAGATAAAGAAAACGATTACCCAAAGGACGAAGACGGAGGTAAAGATATAAAAGTTTCGGCTAAAAATGTCATAGCTGAAAATTCCCCCGTAACGGACCCCGAGCGCCAACCAGAGGGACAAGTACAAAAGGGCAATATCTCCAGCAAGAAGAATAAGTTGTTTAATCCGGCGCGGCATTTTCACTTAATATTAACCCGGAGGGGAAGCTTACTCAGCATCCTCTCCAATCTTTTGGCTTGGGCCTCGCGATTGTAAGTTTCTCTAACCAGCGCCCTCCCCCGCTCCCCCATCGATTGGATTTCTCTCCTCGGAAGTTTCGAAACCTCCTGAATCTTATCTGCCAACTTCTGCGGATTTTCGGGCTCGATCCAGAACCCAATCTTTTCCCTCCCGATAAACTCTTTCAAGAATTTTCCGGCGGAGGCCAAAACCGGAATGCCGGAAAAACAGTAGTCGAAAACTTTACTCGGCAGGGCCGGGTCGTTGTACTTATTGTGTGTCAGCAGAACCAAGGAAAGGTCGGAATCGCCGATTACCTCTAAGGATTTGTCGTAAGGGAGAAGGCCTAGAAATTCAACGTTGGAGAGATTTCTATTGGCAATCTTATTTTCCAGGGCCCGTCTCTCTACCCCCTCACCGCAAATCAGAAATCTGATCTCACTGTTTCTCTTTAGAATCTCCACCGCCTCCAATAAAGTATCCAACTTTTGCTGGATTCCAATGGTTCCGCTGTAGACGACGGTGAACTTATTCCTGGCCCCCGCCACCGACCGACTCTTCCCCACCGAGAAACGCTGAAGATCAAAGCCGTTATAAACCGCTTCAACTTTGTCCCTACCCAGACCGTTTTCTTCTACCAGTAGATCAACCATTCCCTCGGAAACAGTTGTGATGAGGGTTGCCCGCCGGTACAGAATCTTCTCTAACAATCGGAGGGGGGAGAACACAACCCTATTTCCCACACCCGATTCCAACGCTACTCCCGGCCAAATATCTCGAATATCCACAACCAGCGGGACCTGTTTTAACAAACTTAAAAGCAGAGCCGACCCACCAGTGAAAAGCGGTGGAGAACTAACAAGAATCAGATCAGGTCGAGGCTCCAACAACCCATTCAGGAAAGCCGTGACACTGAAGATTAAATAATTAATCAACCTTTTGATAAATCCGGCGTTTCGGGTAGGGTAGGTGAACGATCGTACAACCCGGTAGTTGTTTTCTTTAGCTGTATGCCTAAATTTGTTCTGGAACCCCGAGTAAACTTCACCGGTCGGGTAGTTTGGAGTCTGGCAGATTATGGTCACATCGTGGCCAAAATCAGTGAGATACTTGGCAAAAGACCCTACCCGTTGGGCCGCTGCCCCAGATTCGGGCAGAAAATACTGTGAAATCATGAGTATTTTCATTTAGATTTGGCAGAAGAGATGCGCTCGCCGATAACCATGAAACCGTTTAACAACCAAAAGTAGGGATCGGAGAATAGGCTTCCGCGAAACTGGGTATGAATGAACATCAATAGCAAACTGGCAACGGAGGCCAAAATAAAAATTCTGGATGGTGAGCCTTTATCTCTATAAGCTCGAATAAACACTTGAGCCGAAGTAAGCAAAAATGTCGAAAGCCAAATCAGACCCACTAATCCAAGTTCGGCAATTAGGGCCGCAAAAGAACTGTGTAACAAGGTAATCGGATCCCCCTGCGACGGCTTTCTTCTGAAGTCGATCAAGTATGAATAATCGATGGTGTAAACCTCTTGAAAATTGCCCAATCCCACCCCAAAAACCGGTCTATCCAAAAACATTAAAATCCCGGCTTTAACCGTGGACGTCCGATCATAGTTGAACGGCAGGAACGACAAAATTCGATCCAGAAAAGCCGAGATGCTTCTAAACTTTTCTTCCTTGTTCTCCTTTTCCCCCGAAGAAGTATCGCTAAAAGACTCGTAACGAATTGCAACAAAAGTTGCATCAGAGTTAAGCGCCGTTCCTTCGATGATATCGTAGATATTCGACGTTCTCTCCCTGACCTCGCCAGAACTGAAGTAAACCACTCCGGCAACTAGCGCCAGAACTACGTACAGAATCAGCATCTTTAGATTTTTAGGAAGAACAGTAATCAAAAACAGAAAAGCCGCCACGAAAGAAACCAACCCGGCCCGGGAAAAAGTGTAGAAAAGAGCCGCGAGGGATGATAGGGCAACAAGGGCAGACAGGATCCGATAACGTTTGTCGGCAACATAAGAATAATAGGCCGTTGCAATAACGATTAAAATTCCCAAAAACGTTGCCAAAACATTTGGATCGATAAAAGTTGCATTTACGCGGCTTATCACTAAACCGAGTTTCGCATTCCAAAGATAAAACCCGCCGAAGTATTGAAAGATTGAAAAAACCGAAATCGCCGAACCGGCGATAAGAAAGGCGCGAACCAGATTTTCAAAATACCCCAGATTTTTAACCGCGTTGACGGTTATGAAGAAAAAACCGAGATAAAACGTGTACCTCAAAACCTCAACCAGGCCAGAACTGGAAGGAAAAAATGCCAAACTCAAGCCGTTGATAACTACAAAAACATAAAGAAGGATTGACAATAAGTCCTTCGGAATAAGAATTTTTTTGGTAACCAGAAGTTTTATTCCCAGGACCAGAATCCCGACAGCAGTCAAAATTCTGGAAAATTCCAAAACCGGAAACCGGCTCCCCAGGATGTGAACCGGGAAGAGCAATTCCGTTACCTGTAGCGGTAGGGTTATTACGACTGATAATAGTATCCAAAACAAAATCTTCTCCCAATTAATTTTCATCACTGCTTAGAAGACAAAACCTGAATGATCTTTTCGGACGCTTCTCCATCTCCGAAATGATTGAACTGTTTTCCTTTAGGGTTGAAACTTCGAATCGCCTTTAAAATCTTTACCC
>JBBDZA010000020.1:0-5695 GCA_040900425.1 Parcubacteria group bacterium | reverse complement strand
TACAGTTGTCTTCCGCTTCATGACATTTGAGGCATAGAGGCTGAAGCTTCGCCCCGGAAGAGCATTTCTGCCAATGTAGCGGGTCGAAGACATAAGAGATGACGCCGCACTGGGGACACCTCCAATTAGGAGCATCTCCTCCACACTTTTTGCATTTATCACTGCGAAACACGTGGCTCATATTATTTTATATTATACAGGTTTGGGGAGCCAATCATATCTTTCCAGTTGTTTTATACGTTTTGGGAAGAGTACCGTGGGCGGTTATTTCAAGGTTACAGCTATGGTGCTCTTTGCACCAGGCTTCGCATTTTTCGGCCCATTCCTTTCCTGTAGTGAACGCAGTCGAACTATCTTCGTACTGGTAGCCGCATATATCACACTGCCACACATTGTCTTTCTGAGTTACCATACTTTTATTATATTATAGATATTCTAACAGACGATCATAGTTTATAAAATCAAACAGCTCGTAGCCGTATTGAATTGTGAGTCCAAAGTTATCAGTTGCGAGAAGAAGTCCAAGGAGAATTAAGAATATTCCACCCACAACAGAAACTGCCTTCAAATATCTTGAAATCCTATCTATATAAGCAGTCGCTTTGGAGAAAGCGAGCGCAATGAGAAGAAATGGTATCGCTAGACCGATGGAAAAAACAGTGAGCATTAGTCCTCCGGTTACGGCCGTACCAGTCGCACCTGCGAGCAAGAGAACAGAGCCGAGAATGGGACCAACGCACGGTGTCCAGCCGAGCGCAAAAGTCCCGCCGATAAAAAGCGAACTTGACGGCTTGCCAAGCGTAAGCCACTTCGGAATTGGAATATGTTTATCGCTCTGGAAAAACGGGAGCTTGAAAAAACCGAGCATAAAGAGGCCGAACAGAATCACTAAAACACCGCCGACACGAGCGAGCCATAAGCGATATGGCGCGAGTGCAGTCCCCGCGAATCCGGCTAACACACCGAACAAGATAAAGACGGCTGAAAAGCCGACTATAAATGCAAGGCCGTTGAAGAAAATCTTTCGACGGGCAAATTTTGCAGTCTCTGGATTCTTTAACGCTTCCTGGTCAACTCCGCTGATGAAGCCGAGGTACGCCGGCACAAGTGGCAGTGTGCATGGAGCAAGGAATGTCAGTAACCCTGCAAAGAATGACGCCGCGACAAATCCAATGCTTATTT
Source organism: Parcubacteria group bacterium (assembly GCA_040900425.1). Lineage (GTDB taxonomy): Bacteria > Patescibacteriota > Minisyncoccia > Phycocordibacterales > Zambryskibacteraceae > UBA5004. Next base: position 4,513 of record JBBDZA010000020.1, on the reverse strand, counting down.
CAATCATAGAGATGTTTCGTTAACGCCTAAGATTTTATTCGTATGTTCACGCATTTCATCCAGTTCCATCGGCCCGCGCTTATGCACCACAATCTCTCCACCAGCATTCACAAAAATGGTTTCGGGCATTGAGAACCCGCCGATTGATTTGTAAAACTCATCTCTTGGATCAAGAAGGAACAGCATGTCGCGAGTAATACCGAGCTCATCAGTATAGCCCTTGGCTTTCTCGAGTGGTTCCTGCCGGTCAATGGCAATAACTACAATCTGTTCGCCGAATTCTTTCTGAAGCTCCGCAAAATCTGGCAACTCCTCCCGACAGAATGGACACCATACCGCCCAGCTGTTTATAACAAGTGGCCTGCCCTCAAATTCAGAAAGCGAGACATTATTTCCGTCATAGTTCGTAAGGGTGATAGCAGATATTTGATCAAAATCACTTTGGCTTGTCTCTGTGTTCCTGCTATTTGGGGAAGCCAGTAAAAATAGTAGACTGATGACAACTATGATTCCTATGCCAATAGTTATATTTCGCATATATGCTAATTATTACGAGCTTGCTCAATTAAAGCCATAACTTGTTGGATAGGCAGGGCTCCACTGAACGGCACGAGATTCCCCTTAGGCGTTACGACAACTACATAGGGGGTGCCGCGGCCGCCTGTGCCAGTTGCTTCATCAAGATCTGTTTGAATGAGAGCCACAACACTTTTATCATTTAAACAATTTTGGAATGCTGATGAATCAATACCGAAGGTGGCCGCCATCTCTTTGTACCATCCGTCACCTAGCCGCCTCTGATTCGCAAACGCCGCGTCAGCAAATGTCCAGAAATTATCATTATTGCCAAGGCGTGCTACGCATTCGGACGCAACGGCGGCGGAAAGGGCACGCGAGTGTATTGTGGAGAGCGGGAAGTGACGGAACACCCACTTCACATCTTCATTTTCTTCGACAATACGAGAAAGTGTCGGATGGATTTGTGCACAAAAAGGACACTCCAAGTCGCTGAACTCTACAATTGCGATAGAGGCGTCAGGATTGCCGCGAACATGATCCGTCTCGTCCGGCATCCTAAATTCGCCTCTAGGTTCGATCCCCGCATGATTCGTGTCGGTGTTTGAAGCTACGCTGCTTCCGTTACCAGACCAGAAAACTGCTCCGGCAACCAACAATCCCGCAACAACAATAGCGACTGGTACTCCATATCCATTTTGTGTATTAGTTTGCATATACCTATTGGCTAAAAGCCGGCATGGCCCGTTTGTATACCGCGCACTTTTTCCGGTCCGCGATTGTCATATCGTTTAATAAAGTCTCGAATGCGTCCTTCGTCGACAATACCATCCTCTGCACTAAAAGTGTCGACCCTACCCCAGGCAACAAGAGAAATATCTCCGCCATTTCCTGTACGTGGTGACACTACTACATACTGCCCAGCGAACGATTCAAGCATGTCCCTAATTTCTTCGCTCGTACCAGGATGGTAGGCAATCCAGATATCGCCGTGCTCAAGATTGTGTATCACCTGTTCATCGGGAAGCATCTCATTATAGAAACCTCCGCGAGCGGGCGACACATAATGCCACCCGGAAGATGGCGGATTCGAATTATACGAAGGATGGGAAGATCCCACATCGATGTGCTGCTGTCCCTGAATGCTATGTGCAACGCTGAAATCTTCTCCATCCGGAACAGCGTTTTGGGCCAGTAGAAATAAGCCATAACCAATAACCAGGAGCAGAACGATCCACAGGGCGTAGCGCATAAGCGATACCGCCTTTCTCTTCATTTTTTCGTTCGCACGGAGAAGATCACGAGCACGCTCGCGATCTTGTTTCTTTTGCTCATAATTATTTTTTGTATTTTCTTCCATAAGCATCCACATTACACATTAAGAAGTTTTCTTAATTGCGCCTCATCGAATCCTATGACTAAATCGTCCTCTACGAAGATTACCGGCACTCCCATCTGCCCGCTTTTTGTCACCATCTCCGCCCGCTTTGTCGCGTCTAGAGAGACATCGTGATCAGTAAACACAATGTTGTTTTCTTTAAAAAACTCTTTTGCCGCGCGGCAGAAATGACAGGTCGAAGTTGAATATATAGTTACGCTTTTCATAGATTTAATTTATTTTGTTAATTGATAATTACTTGAATAATTCTGTCTCGGGATGCACCGCAAGCCACGAGAACCAGAAGCCCGGCACTGACGGCAGGGCCGCTCCGTCAGTTGTGAAGCGAACTCCGCCGGCAGTTGTCCTCTCGATTCTTATTTCTTTCTCAGCAAACGAATCAGTGATTCCTGCTTGTTTGATGGCTTCATCAGCGTATGCTTTATACTCACCATTAATTTCTATGCCATGAACAAGAGCTTTAGGGTGGAGCCGTGTATCTCGAAACTCGGCTCCGAACGATACCGATTCGCTGGTGTAATAATCTTCATACGGATCAAGGCCATAGCTTCTGAAGGCTCCTGTGTCCTGGGATAACACTTTTGTATTGGAATTTGCTTTCTTCCAGTCTCCCCATCTAGTTATCTCCGATGGAATAATCTTAAGTTTCTCTCCGGTATTAACTCCCAATACTGCTTCGCCAAGAACTTGAGACCATAAAGATTCGTTCTCTTCTTGCGAGGCCCTGTTATACATAAGCAGATTTGATTGCCAGAGTTTACCCGAGACGCCGAATTCCTGCTCTTCGCCATTTACCTTCCGTTCAAAGACTATGCCCGTGGCGCACAGGGGACAGTAGGTAACGAGAACCGGAGTATCGCCCATTTTATCGTTTACCATCTCGTGCCAAACGAGAATCCTATAAGGATAGAAACGGCTCTCTCCATCAATAGTTAATCCTAATCCTGGGTCCGAATCTTTAAGGAAGTCTGCCTTACCGGCTAAAATAAATTTAGGATCATCTATCGAAGGTATGCCATCCTTTGGTGGTCCGCCAGAAAGGATTTCATTGAGAGGAATAGAGTGTTTTACACCGTCTGTCGCTAAAATTTCTCTTCGTGAAGTTATGCTCCGCGTTTCAGAGTCGTTGCTTGGAAGTGTCGTTTCTCCCGCTGGTAGCGGGAATTGATTGCGCCCTAAATACCAGACTGCAACCAGTATTCCGAGAATTAGTATGGCGATGAAGACAAAAGAGGTTTTCATAGATTATTTTAAAGATTGGATAACTCCCGCCACTTTTTTTGTAAGGACGGATTCAGTCGGTAGATAACATTTCGTCCTCCCCATGCGGACACTTTTTACGACGCCTCGCCCTTCAAGGTAGGCCAGTTGATGTGATGTGGCGGATTGAGATATACCGATAGTTTCAGAGAGTTCATGAACACATAAATCTCTCTTTGTAGAGAGCAAGAGCTTTATAATGGCGTACCTGTTTGTGTTTGAGAGAATCTTAATAGCTGCATGCGCGATACTAGTGACGGGATTCGTCCTATTTCTATATGAGGACATTATCATATGTTCATATGTTATACACAGGCACATCTTCTGTCAAGATAGCGATACTGGTATACTTGAAGCGAGTGCGTAGGATTTATTAATTCATCATTAAAACTAATGCTTACTCAACTATTACAATACGGCGACGTCGGCTTGCTTCTTTTGCGGATCGCTATAGCAATTATTTTCCTCTACCATGGTCTTCCTAAACTATCCAAGTCAAAAGAGATGAGCCAAATGATGGGAATGCCGGCAGGAATGATATTTATGCTCGGCATAGTTGAAACTCTGGCGGCTCTTGGAATAGCGTTGGGAATATATACTCAATTATCCGCACTAGTTCTAGGTGTCGTAATGGTAGGAGCCATAGGGATAAAGATGATGAAGTGGGGCATACCATTTTCAGCTATGGACAAAACAGGATGGGAATTTGATCTCGCCCTTCTATTCGCCAGTATAGCGATTCTCACCACGGGCGGAGGAGCTATCGGCTTATAATGGACCACGCCCACCCGGAGAATCCGGAACTAAATTCGATAAAACTCTCACTTTCGTCGCAGCCTATCTTATGAAAAGGGGCTATAAACTAGAAGATGCTCTAAATCTTATAAAATCTAAAAGACCGGGCATCCATCTGCATGAACCGCAAAAGAGATTACTTGAAAGTATTTCTAGGTGAGCCAATCAGTTAAATACGAAAGTCTGACTTTCGTTTGACCCCTTCTCTGCTTTTGGGAAATAGTATGCTTCGCATTCTGATCTACATGAGCCACAATAATTTTCTACTGAAAATTTTCCAGCCCCGGCCTCGCACCGTCGTGCTCCGGCTTCACAAAAACGTCCCACGTTTTTGTGACCTCACGGGGAATCGAACCCCGGTTCCATCCTTGAGAAGGATGTGTCCTAGCCGCTAGACGATGAGGCCTTAAACAAAGAAAGAATAGTATAATTCTGACAACATGACAACATTTAAGGAAAAAATTTACGCGGTGGTCAAAACTATTCCGAAGGGAAAAGTGCTGACTTATAAAGAAGTGGCGAGGCGAGCCGGACGACCGAATG
>JBBDZA010000019.1:0-5717 GCA_040900425.1 Parcubacteria group bacterium | reverse complement strand
ACGCGGATGAGAGCTTTCTCGTCGTCGAACATGAATTCAGCGAGTGCTTTGGTCAGTTCTGTTTTACCTACTCCGGTCGGGCCTAAGAAAATGAAAGAGCCGATAGGCCGGTTAGGATCGGAGATGCCGGCGCGAGAGCGCTTGACGGTGTCAGCAATCTTTTTGACAGGCTCATCCTGGCCGACGATGCGCTGTTTGAGAAATTCTTCCATGCGGGATAGTTTGGCGGCCTCCTCTTCAAGCATTCTCGTTACCGGAATGCCAGTCCAGCGACTCACCACCAAAGCAATGTCGGAAGCAGTAATCTCCTCCTTCAAGATTCTTCTAGAACTTTGCAGTTTCTTCAAGCGCTTTGTTTTTGATTCCAAATCTCTTTCGAGAGAAGGAATCTTGCCGTAACGGAGTTCGGCAGCTCTAGCCAGGTCCGAACGAGCTTCCGCCGCATCAGCCTCAAGGCGGGAAAGTTCCAAGGTCTTTTTAATCTCCTTTATCTCCCCTACCGTTTCCTTTTCATTTTTCCACTTCAGTTCCGTCTCGGAAGTTTTTTCACGCAAATCGGCGATGTCCTTCTCGATTATTTTCAGGCGAGCTTTGACTTTAGGATTGCCCGCCTCCTTCTTAAGAGCTTCTTTCTCGATTTCCAATTTGACGATCTTAGAATGTGCCTCCTGGAGTACGGGCGGCATGTTCTCAAGTGAAATCTTCAGAAACGACGAGGCTTCGTCTATAAGGTCCACGGCTTTATCCGGCAGAAATCTGTCGGTGATATAGCGTGAAGAGAGATTGACCGCCGCTTGAATGGCGTCATCAGTAATATGCACGCCATGATAGAGCTCGTAGCGCTCTTTGAGGCCGCGGAGAATGGTCATAGCATCGTCAACAGAAGGTTCCTCGACATAAACCGGCTGAAAACGGCGGGTCAGAGCGGGATCTTTCTCAATGTGTTTCTGATATTCGCGCAAAGTGGTGGCGCCAATCGCCCTCAATTCGCCGCGAGCAAGTGACGGTTTGAGCATATTGGAAGCATCCATGGAGCCTTCAGCGGCGCCGGCCCCGACTATAGTATGAATCTCGTCTATAAAGAGAATAATCTTACCATCCGACTTTTCAATTTCCTTGATGATATTTTTAAGTCGCTCTTCAAATTCGCCACGATACTTGGTGCCTGCTATCAGAAGGCCGATGTCTAGAGAAACCAGCTCCTTGTCTCGCAAAGATTCGGGCACGTTGCCGCCCGCCATACGTAGAGCGAGTCCCTCGGCTATAGCGGTCTTACCGACACCGGCTTCCCCGATGAGGATGGGGTTATTTTTGGTACGGCGGGAAAGGATTTGGATGATGCGTGAGACCTCGTCATCTCGGCCAATGACAGGGTCGAGCTTGTTGGCTTTCGCCATCGTGGTCAAAGAGCGCGTGTATTTAGAAAGTGATTTGAATTTTTTTGATTCTTTCGGTTCGGCCGGGCTCGTCTTTTTCAATTCCTCGAGCACTTTCACGACGGTCTGCCTGTCTATTTTAAATTTGAGCAAAAGCTCGTGGGCTTCGCCTGGAACATCGAGGACAGCGATAAAGAGGTGCTCGGTGGAAACAAATTCGTCCCCGAGAGATTGCGCCACCTTGCTCGAAGATTCGATGGTGTGAGCCAGTTCCGGCGTTAAGTAAATCTGGTAGGACGGGGAGATGGTCTGTCCAGCCTCCGGGCTCTCGATAGCGTCAAGCACGGAGTCAGAGAGTAAAATGGTATCAATATCCATCTTATCCAAAATGGAGATGGCCATGCTCTCTTCCTGCAAGAGAAGAGCGGCCAAAAGGTGCATCGGATTGACGTGGTTTTGCCCACGTTCAATAGCGAGCTCATGGGCCTTCCTTATAACCTCTTTGGCCTTAGTGGTGAAGTGACTAAACGGCTGCATGTTGTCCATTTTATCATAGACGGCACACTCGGTAAAATGTTTCAGCGGCTCGTCTGACATCGCTTAAAGTGCTAAATCGGCCGAAAGAAAAGCGTACCGGCGTCTCCGGTGGCTCGGGTTTGTTTGAGTTACAGGCTGGACCGGCGGAAGATAGCACACCGTGGCGTTCAAGAGAGAGAACCAGAAATTCCGGCAACATTGCCGGAACGGAAACATTAACGATGTTTGGTACTGTGACAGACACCCCTATAGACGGCAACGAATGTCTAAGCATCTCGGCAAACTTCTGACTCAAAACAGTAAGACGCTTCGCCTCGGACTCCCTATCGCGAGAGGCAATCTCAAGTGCCTTCACAAATCCTCCGATGAGAGGCACTGGGAGGGTCCCGCGGGGCGGCAAGTCAAGCACCACCCCCTTTCTTACCACCAGAGCCCCGATACCCTTAGGCCCATAGAGCTTGGCCCCATCAAGCGTGATAAGGTCACAGGCGAGAGCTTCCAGTCCGATTTTAAAATAATTGGCAGTTTGGGAAGCATCAACGTGGAGGAGTGGACGTTTCGTTTCGTCTAACCTACGCCATTGGCGCACTTTCCGCCCGATTTTATTATCTGTCGTCACTGTGGAGATTAGAGTAGTGGTTTTTCCTATTTCCAACTCTTGGCCAAGACGCCAGGTTGAGACGTTGAGGCCTTTGGCCGCTTCCGATACGGATGGATGGCTTTCGGTATCGATAATGACGTGAGTATTTTTGAGCCCGAGAACGGCAAGCACATTGGACTCCGTACCACCGGAAGTAAAGAGGACTCCTTCTTTGGCCGCGCCCATAAGCTCTGCAACCTTACTTTTAAACTCATCAACTTCTTTCTTAACTCGAACCCCTTCTTCGTATATGGCAGAAGGATTATAGAAATCTCTTGACCAATATTTATCCATAACCTCTCTGACTTCCGTCAGAACAGGAGTGGCGGAAGCGTAGTCAAGAAAAATTATTTTTTTCTGGAACCAATTCATAAATGCGAATTATACCCTGTAAAGCACTTTGTGCCACGGGGTAAGACGATTCGATCGAATGATACGAATTAAAGCAGAAACTTCAGAACCCCTCTTTGCTTCTGATACGCTGCTACGACCACGCCAAACAGAACCATGTACACACTTAACATTCTCAGCGATCGCCGAGAGTGTTAAGTGTGTGTTAAAATTATATTTATGAGTTTGACAAAAGAAATTTTACGCATAACCGCCAAGCGCTATTCTGTTGGATACCCGCAACTTTATGAATATTTATATGACGAGACAGCATATGGAAAGAAGCTGAACAAGAATTCTCTTCATGCAACTTTAAGCAGAATGAAGAAAACAGGACTTTTAATAAACAAAAACGGAGAGTGGTCTATTACCTCGGAAGGGAAAACTTCCCTGGATAAGAAAAATTCTGGTATCAAAAAATTTTTCAGGCGGGAAAATGTTCTAGATAACAGAGAGAAATCTAAAAATTTGATTATCACTTTTGATATTCCGGAAAAGAAAAAACACTATAGGGAGTGGTTGAGGATGGAACTCGTAGGCTTCGGATTTACCATGATTCAGAAAAGTGTCTGGCTAGGTCCCGCTCTGCCTAAGGAATTTGTAGAATATTTAAGTGGAAGCGGGCTCTTGAAGCACATCCGATTTTTCCGCGCCACTAAAAAAGATTTAATCTGACTTAACATTTCGAGCGATCGCTCAATTTGTTAAGTTGAGGATTATCCTCGGTATTCGACTTTATTCGTAGCAATTCGTAGGGTGTTTTTGCCACACATTTGTGATAAGGTTATAACCTAATTATGGCTAAACTGGAACAAAAAATACCTGTCCGCCTGTCCGGTGGCGGGGAGGGAGACACCCGACCGCCAGTGGTGGCTATCTTGGGACACATCGACCACGGCAAATCGACTCTCCTTGACTACATCAGGAAAACTGCTGTCACAGCCTCGGAAGCCGGGGGTATTACTCAACATGCGAGTGCCTATGAAATTACTCATACCGCAAAAGATGGCCGAAGCGTACGCATCACTTTCCTCGACACTCCCGGTCATGAAGCCTTTGCGAGTATCCGCACTCGCTGTGCCGATGTGGCCGATATGGCGGCTCTAGTCGTCAGCGCCGAAGACGGGGTTAAGCCTCAAACCCTTGAAGTGCTCAAACATATCAAAGAATGTGCCCTGCCATACGTCGTCGTCATTACCAAGATAGACAAGCCCTCGGCAGATGTCCTACGCACCAAACAAAATCTGGCGGAAAATGAGATTTACGTGGAAGGTTACGGCGGCAATACTCCGGTCGTCGAATTATCCTCCAAAACGGGGCAGGGTGTGGACGAATTCCTGGAAATGATTGGCCTTATGGCTGAAATGGAAAGGAAATATGCGGACAGAGATAGCCTTGGCTCGGGGATAATCATAGAAACGAGGCGCGATGCCAAGAGGGGCGTTACCGCAGTCGGCATTATCAAGGACGGCACAGTGCGCCAGGGGGTGTTTGCGGCTTCCTCCGGTGCCATTGCTCCGGTCCGTTTCCTCCTCGATGCGGAAGGTAAAATGGTCGAAGAACTTTCATTTTCGAGCCCGGTCCAGATAGTCGGTTGGGACAATATGCCCGGAGTCGGACAAGAATTCAAAACATTCCTGAAGAAAGACGAGGCCCTCTCTTTTGCGACTAGCGGCAAAGATAAGGTCAGAGATAAAGAACCCCAGACTGTAGAGAGCGAGGACAGGCACATATTACCTCTGGTTATTAAGGCAGATACGGCAGGAAGCCTCGAAGCTATTACTGGAGAGTGCAAAAAACTTTCTAGAGAAAGAATAGTCCCCAAAATCATACTTTCGACCGTGGGCAACATCAATGAGAACGACGTCAAATCAGCGCTTTCTGCCGCGGGCGCAGTTATTCTCGGCTTTAATACAAAAGTAGATGCGCAAGCCGCACACTTGGCAGAACGTTCTGGTGTCCCCATCCTCACTTTCAGCATCATTTACGAATTGACTGACAAGGTCAAAGAATTGCTTTCAGAAAAGGAACCGAGAGTTGAAGTCGAAGAAGTGGTCGGCGCCTCCAAAGTGCTGAAATTGTTCGGTATAAGTAAGGGCAAGCAGGTTATCGGCGGCAGGGTACTCTCCGGCCTCATCAAACGTGGTGCCCAAGTCAAAATTGTCAGGCGCGAGGCCGAACTCGGCAAAGGCACGGTCAAAGAACTCCAGCAGTCTAAAATCGCCACTGATTCAGCCGGGGAAGGCACCGAGTTCGGCGCGATGATTGAATCCAAAATAGAAATCGCTCCCGGGGATGTGCTTAACGCCGTGGTGCTGGTGACTAAATAGTTCGACAGGCTGGTTCGATAAACTCACTATAAATCACTATAAATAAATGCGGGATATAAAAAGAGAGAAAATTGGAGAAATGGTGCATCGTTTGGCGGCCGAATTCGTGCGCGATGAAGGTAGCAAAGCTTCGCTTTTAACCATCACTCGTGTGGAAATATCGCCAACAGGTAAAGAGGCCAAGGTTTATTTCACTACCCTGCCGGAGAACCAGGAAGATACGGCCCTAAAATTTTTAACGAGAAAGGGCCAGGAGTTCAAGAGGTACGTCAGAGATAAATCCCGTATTGGTTTGGTGCCCCATATTGATTTCAAAATAGATTACGGCGAGCGCAATCGTCAGAGACTCGACGAGTTGAGTGAGAATAAATAGTGCGGGTACGGGGAATCGAACCCCGGTCTCAACCTTGGGAAGGTCGCATTCTGCCACTAAACCATACCCGC
>JBBDZA010000018.1:0-5859 GCA_040900425.1 Parcubacteria group bacterium | reverse complement strand
GGCGAATGTTCGGACTTTCCTCCCAGCACTCAGATAAACTGAGTGCTGGGCAACTACCCGACACCAGCTCCATTATATGCTAAAATAGGCTCATTAACAACAAGTATAATTTACGAATATCTACATGACTCAAACCCACCAAGCGAGTTTCCTAGTCACCCTCACGCTCTTATTCCTTCTGCCTCTATTTTTTATCCCTGGCGGTGCTCTCAATCTGAACGTGGCCAAGCAAGCTTTCCTCGCTTTTGGGGTTATTGTGGCTGTCCTCGTTTTTCTCCTCGAACTTTGGCGAAGTAAAAAATTAGAGGTCTCCTGGCATACCCTTATTCTCCTAGCCCTTCTCCTGCCCGCGGTCTATGCTTTGTCGGCTTTCTTGGCCACACCATCTTCACTCTCTCTTCTTGGTTATCACTTTGAAGTGGGCACTTTCGGCTACATGCTCTTCGGCTCTCTACTCCTCGTACTAGCCTCCACGATTTTTTCTAGTTCCTCACGCGCTCTCCAAGTATTGACAGCTTTCTTTATTTCCATCTCCCTCCTTGTCTTATTTGTCGGCATTAAAGTTTTTTTCGGCGGTGACATCCTGGTCTTAGGAAACTTTCCCGGCAATATGGGCAACCCTCTCGGCAGTTGGACTGATTTGGCGATTTCTTTCGGACTCCTGGCTGCCTTCGCGGCTTTGGCTATTGGCGTCATTCCAATGAAGCTCTCTGTCCGCCTTGTTGTCTACGCTGTCTTTCTCCTCGCCACCTCTCTTTTGGTCATTATCAATTTTTCCACCGCCCTCATCCTATCTTTGATCGCTTCCATCCTTCTCCTCTTATATTTCTTGAATATAGAAAAACATTTCCTTAATACTACTGGAGATGCAGCGCGAAGGCCGAGCCGTTTTCTTCTTAGATCAATCTCTTTACCGGTCATTCTCGGCCTGGTTTCTCTTGTCTCTTTAATTAATCCGACCATCTCGACTGCTCGTGGCACTCTCGGTGACATTATTTCGGACGCTTTCAAAGTAGAAAATATTGATGTCCGTCCTTCCTTTTCCGCCACTCTCAATATTTCTAAAGCAGTCCTGGCAGAAGACGGGCTTCTGGGTTCCGGCCCCAATACTTTCGGGCGTGATTGGCTTATCTACAAGCCAGTTGATATCAACTCCACTCCCTTTTGGGCCGTGGTCTTCCCGTTCGGCATAGGCTTTGTGCCAACCCAAATTGCTTCTACAGGCATGCTCGGCACATTATTGTGGCTAGCTTTCTTTGTCTTCCTCTTATTTTTGGGAGTCAAAGTTTTCAGTCGTCTTCCGGAATCAAGAGCCGAACGCTTCGCCCTGGTTTCCGCTTTCCTCATCACTTTCTTTTTGTGGGCCTCGAGTTTTCTCTACGTGCCCTCAGCCACGGTGCTGACGCTCGCCTTTATTTTCACCGGGCTCGCGGTTTCTTTGGGCCGGGGGTCGGGAGTTGTTCCTACCCGCACTTTCAGTTTGGAAGAGTCTTCTCAAACCCGCCTTGTTTCTTCTGTCGTTATATTAGTAATGATGTTCGGTGGTCTTTCTCTCGGTTGGGTTGGATTCAATAAAACAGCTTCGGCTTTCCACTTCCAGAAAGCCATTAATCTTTCCAATACCGCCGATGCCTCTCTGGACGAAATAGAAAGTGAATTAGGCAAGGCGGTAGGATTCTCTCCGGCAGATACCTACCATATCGCGCTCTCGCGTCTCTATTTCAATAGGGCCCAGGTTGCTCTCAATCTGACAACGGGTACCGAAGAGGAGAATAGACGGGCTTTCGAAGAGGCCATCCGGAAAAGCATTGAACAAGCAAGAGTCGCCGTCAGTACTAACCCAGCCAGTCACCAGAACTGGGTAGCTCTTGGCATGATTTATAGTGCTCTCGTGCCTGCTCCACTATCTGTGGCCGGCGCCTATGAGAACGCTTTATTCGCTTATTCCGAAGCAAGCAGGAGAAATCCTTTCAATCCGGAAATCCCACTTCTCTTGGCTAGACTGGAATTGAATCACAATGATAAAGAAAGAGCTCGTTCATTTGTCAGAAATGCCATCGCTTTGAAAGAGGATTACGCAGATGCCTATCTCCTGCTCGCTCAAATGGAAATTGAGGCAGGCAATACCGCGGGTGCCATTGCTTCTACCGAGAGACTGGCTCTTCTGGTTCCTAATAACGCCGGTGTCTACTTTGAATTGGGTTTACTGAAATATTCGAGTAAGGACTACCGCGGGGCTCTTACGGCTTTCGAGTCCGCCCTTGTTTCTCTACCTAATTATGCCAATGCCAAGTATTATCTAGGCTTAACGCTCTCTCAACTCGGACAGCTGGATCTTGCCCTGGAGCAATTTGAAGCTTTGGCAGAGAGTAATCCGGACAGCGAAGAAGTACGCAATATTCTTCTCGATCTCCAGGCGGGACGGCGCTCCTTCCTCGATTCCCCTGTAACAAACTGATGGAATGGTCCGCAAGATTTTCGGCTTCCTTTACAAGGAGACAGAGACTTTAAACCAGGCGGCACTGCTTCTGGGATTATTTGCCTTCTTGTCCCAGGTCCTCGCTTTTCTGCGGGACAGGTTACTCGCCCACATCTTCGGCGCTTCCACGGAACTCGACATTTATTACGCTGCTTTCCGCATTCCTGATTTCATATTCGTGACAGTGGCTTCGGTTGTTTCTCTCTCGGTCCTTATCCCGTTTATCATCGAAAAGGAGGTGCAAGGCAGGACAGCTCTCTGTGATTTTATAACCAGTATCTTCTCTTTCTTCTCGGTCTTGATAGTTCTGGTAGCCGGGGTAGCCTTCTTTCTCATGCCGTTTCTGTCGGGTCTTCTCTTTAAGGGTTTTTCCGGTGAAGCTCTGGCGGAAGTTATTTTCATCTCTAGAATACTCCTCTTATCTCCCATCATTTTGGGATTCTCGAATCTGTTCGGTTCTTTGACCCAGGCTTACAACCGCTTCACTATCTACGCTCTGTCCCCGGTTCTCTACAATGCCGGCATCATTATCGGGATTATCTTTTTGGCTGAACGGCTGGGTGTAACGGGCGTGGCTATCGGTATCGTCATGGGAGCTAGTTTGCATGCCCTTGTCCAGGTGCCATTCGTGGTAAAGAGCGGCCTTTTCCCCCGCCTTCGCCTGCGTTTCTGGGAGCAGGCTCAATCCTTTGACTGGAATATCGTACGACAGGTTGTGAAAATTTCTTTGCCTAGGACTCTGACCTTGTCCATGAGTTCTGTCGGCATGATATTTCTTGTTTCCTTGGCTTCTTTAATGAGCACGGGTTCCATATCCGTACTCTCTTTTTCCTTCAACCTGCAATCCGTGCCACTCTCCATTATCGGTGTCTCGTATTCGCTTGCCGCTTTTCCGACTCTCTCCAGACGCTTCAGAGAGAACAACATTGAGGCTTTCCGCCAGCAGATGGCCGCGAGCGCGAGCTTCATTATTTTCTGGTCTCTGCCCATCACGGCTCTCCTCATCATTTTGCGGGCGCAGATTGTCAGGGTAATACTGGGCTCCGGACTCTTCGACTGGGATGCGACCCGCCTTACTGCGGCAGCTCTAGCTCTTTTTGCCCTCTCATCGATGTTCCAGTGCCTTCTCTTATTGTTCATGAGGGGGTTTTATTCGGCTGGTTTTACTAAGAAACCTTTCTTCATGAATCTGGCCGCAACCATTCTAATGGTGGCTGGCACTTGGGGGTTGGTTAAAGTTTTCTACCTTTCTCCCGCTTTCCGTTACTTCGTAGGGGCGCTCCTCAAGGTTGAAGATTTGTCGAATACCGCTATTTTGATGTTGCCGCTAGGCTTCTCTTTGGCCACTATCATCAATGGTTTTCTGCACTGGACTATATTTGAAAAATATTTCCAAGGTTTCTCGCGCACCGTGATGAGAACCCTTTTCGAAGGTGTCGGCACTTCCGTCATCATGGGAGCTGTCGCTTATTTGGGGCTCAATATCTTTGCCAAGATTATTGACACCACCTCTCTTGTCGGTATTTTCTTGCAGGGCTTTAGCGCCGGCCTTCTCGCCATTTTAGCCGGCATCGTCATTCTCTATCTTCTCAAGAGCAAGGAACTGGCTCTTATCTGGGGCGTCATCCACGGCAAGTTTTGGAAGACCAAAGTTATTGCCACTGACCCGGAGATAGTGTAAAAATGACCAATCTCCAATGACCAATAACATCAGGAACTTTTCCATCATTGCTCATATTGACCATGGCAAGTCGACTTTGGCCGACCGCATGCTTGAATTGACTGGCACCATAGAGAAGCGAGACATGCGCGAGCAGGTACTCGACTCGATGGATTTGGAGCGTGAGCGTGGCATTACCATAAAAATGCAGCCCGTTCGGATGGTATACCATCCGAACGGTCCCGAGGGAATCGAGGGACGAGAATATGTTTTAAATCTAATAGATACGCCCGGCCACATTGATTTTTCTTACGAGGTCTCCAGGGCGCTTGGAGCGGTGGAGGGCTCAATCATTCTGGTCGATGCTACGCAAGGAGTGCAGGCTCAAACTTTGACCACTCTGGGCATGGCTCAATCGGCCGGGCTCAAGATTATTCCTGTAGTTTCTAAAATAGATTCTCCGCTCGCCAGGGTGGGGGAAGTAAAGGAAGAACTTTCTAGACTTTTGAATGTGGAAGCGAGTGAGGTGCTCCTCGTTTCCGGCAAAACAGGGGAAGGGGTAACAGAACTTTTAAATGAAATTATTAAACGGGTGCCTTCTCCAAAGCCGACTGCCGACTCTGCCAAGGGTTTCGGTTCTCTAGTCTTTGATTTCAAATACTCGAGCCACAAGGGGGTCATAGTCTTCGTTCGTGTCTTTAGCGGGTCGGTCAAAGAGGGAGACAAATTGAAGTTCAAGGTGGCTGATAAAGAGTTCCAGTCGCTTGAAGTTGGCATATTGGCACCGGAAGAAAAAAAAGTTGCCGAACTTAAAGCGGGAGATATAGGCTACATTGTGACTGGCATCAAGGAGCCAGGCATAGCTTCTGTCGGCGACACCGTCGCTTCCGAAAATGATACTACTCCCGCTTTGCCGGGGTACGCGAGGCCCTACCCAGTCGTCTGGGCCTCTATTTATCCGGAAAATCAGCCCGCCCGCCATGCTTCGCAAGGCGAAGCGGGCGGGGACCACTTCACGGCTTTGAAGCAGGCTCTTTCGCGGTTGAGATTGTCGGATTCCGCCTTTTCTTTCGAGGAGGAATCTTCGAGCGTATTGGGCAGGGGTTTCCGGGCCGGGTTTCTAGGAATGCTTCACTTGGAAATTATTACAGAAAGATTGAGGCGCGAATTCAGTTTGCCGCTTGTCATTACTTTACCAAGCATCACTTATCGCATCCGATACAAAGACGGGAGGGAGGAGAATATCTATACCCCCTCTTTTTTCCCAGAAGACCATCTCGTGGCCTCGGTTGGGGAACCGTGGGTTAAAGCGACCATCATCGTCCCGCCCCAGTTTATCAGCCGAGTCATCCAGCTTTTGTATGAATTCGAAGCGGAACTTGGCGAAACAACCGACTTCGGAGAAGCCAGGACATCACTTACTTTTGAAATGCCTTTGCGGGAACTCATGAGAGGTTTCTTCGACAAGCTTAAGGGTGCCACATCCGGTTTCGGTTCCATTTCTTATTCTATTTCTGGGGAAAGACAGGCAGACGTGACGCGTTTGGATATTCTCATAGCAGGCGAAGTGGTGCCGGCCTTCGCCAAAGTTGTTTCGAGGAGGCAAGTGGAGACGGAATCAGAATTAGATGTAGACAAGCTGGCCTCCGTCCTGCCCAGGCAAATGTTTACTTTGAAGATTCAGGCCAAGGCCTTCGGGCGTATCATTGCTTCGAGGACC
>JBBDZA010000017.1:0-1020 GCA_040900425.1 Parcubacteria group bacterium | reverse complement strand
GCTGAAGAACTTTTAAGACGGGAAATTAAAAAGGCTAAAGGACTTATAGAAGGGGAAAAGAAAGTGAGAAAAATACTAGAAGCTAGTGCTGATAAGAAAATCTTGGTCCTTCCTGAAGAATTACCCTGGGGAAGAGTTTTGAGAGATAAACCGGAAGTGATGTTTGTCGTCTGTCACCGTAATGATGGCCGGTGGGGGGCTAAAGTTGTCCAGGATGAGGGATTTAAATCAAGGAAGCCGTTCCCCGCTTCTTGGGGAGGTAAAACTGGTGAAGAATTACAAAAGCTTACAGGAATAAGTGATAGTGTGTTCTGCCACCGGGCCCTCTTTCTGGCTCTAGCAGAGAGTAAAGAGGGGGCTATTAAACTTGCAGAGAAAGCTCTAAACGCCTAGTCTCTACAGCCAACTCATTCAACTCATTTAACTCATCAGCCAGCTCATTTCTCTTGTCATTTCCCTTGGTACCACAATAATAATCCTATAGGATTATTATTGTGGGTCAGAGGAGATCGAATTCGGCGCGAAGATGGCGGTCATTTTCTATCCGATCGACTATCATATAAAGAAGATGCTTACCGATTCCCAGATTGATTTTCATTAGTCCTATTACATTCTCGCAATCATACGGATACACCCACACGCTATCCTGTAATCTCTGGAATCCGGCTTCGGTCAAAATTCTTCTAACCTCTGTCCGAATCGCTCTCTTTCTTTCCGGGATGTCGAAAATAATCACTCTCCATTTCCTGTCCCATCTTTTTGGCCGCTCAATCCTATAGTCGGACATTTGCCAGCGATTCAGTATTTTCTCTCCTGTCTTGGTGAGGGAATAGTGTTCGTCTTTAAATACAACCAACCCCTTTTTTCTAAGACGGCTTGCCGCAGACTCTATCACATCGTTTTTTCGGGGAGAGGAGGGGATATCCAATTTCAATAAAGCATTCAAAACTCGCGGGACAAGAAGTGAGGCGCCCAGCCTTCCTCCCGAAGCGAGCGTCAAAAGGATGGCTTCCTGCACCT
>JBBDZA010000016.1:0-1036 GCA_040900425.1 Parcubacteria group bacterium | reverse complement strand
CTTCATCTCCCGCTTCGTCTTGCACTTCACGCAATACCCAATAACTTTTTCATCATCCATAAATTATGATTCTAATGGCTAAATGTTGTACGCTAGCTATTATACCATGGAAAAAGCCCCGCGCCAGACCGTGAGGTCAGCGCGGGGCGGGGTCTCGATCCATGCGGTCGGGTGGCCTAATTGCTCCCAGCCGACCGCTCTCTCGTCATGGTGGTGATCGCGTCGCTTGAGAAGGGCTTCACTATGAAGCTCGTGAAGCCAAACCTAGCGCACACCACCTCGAGCGGAGTAGGGTCTTTATCAGAAACGACATCTACCCCACTCATGAGGATGAAGGGGATACTGGCGGTTTGACTGTCCGCCCGAACTCGCCGAAGAAGTTCAAGCCCGCCCATCTCCGGCATGTCATTGTCGGAGATTATGCGGTCGAACTGGGAATCCTTGCTAAGAAGTTCCCAGGCTTCCTTGCCGTCACTTGCCAACACTGCAGTGTGGCCAGCTTCGGCAAACACCATGGCGAGCATCTCTCGAATTGCCTTGCGGTCCTCGACCACCAGTACTTTCATACGGGAACCTCCCCTCAAACCCTCAAATTAGACTCCAGTCTACTGTAAGTATACTACAATTCTGTCCAAGAGCCAAAGGGCATGTCAGTTCCTAAGCCCGGGTCTTCCAGGCTTCTTCACTCCACACCACATCTTTAGTCTCGAAAATATCGCTGATAGCCCTCCCAACACTGCGTGCCAGTTCCGTATTGTCTTGCGTCTCGTGACACATGTGCACGTCTATAGTCACGCACCGTTCATCAAGATATCCGCTGACAGCCACATGGGACTCCTGCAAGATGGCAATCCATGTCACAGTGTCGTCAGAAAATACATAATGACTTAAAGAGCGGACAGAAGCTTTCGTGGACTTGATGGCTTTTTCGAGATTGTCGAGGACTCCGTCTTTGACGGTTAGTGGACCTTTGCAATTTTCAAGGTTAATCGAAATCCGTATTCCAGATGCCATGACAAAAATTATAGAGTATTGT
>JBBDZA010000015.1:0-6993 GCA_040900425.1 Parcubacteria group bacterium | reverse complement strand
TAATCCAACTACAGAAACGAGGGCTTCTTATTTGGGGATGTTGAAGCATGGGGATACATATAAACTCAAGCAAATTGTAGAAGAGAAGGGCCTAGGCATGCTGAAGCACCGTGCTCTGGGCTACCCAGTGCCTACCTTCTTTCCAAACGATTGTCTGTAGCTCTAATTTTCTCATTTTTCTCATGATAACATATCTAGACGCAGAGAGCCTATCTTTAATACAAAATGTCTACAAAAGTTTTTTCTGTAAATTAACCGGCGGAATTTTACCGAGATGAGTGTAAGCGTGGACAGTGAGTGAGCGACCACGCGTGGTGCGTTCGATGAGACCGAGTTGCAGGAGATACGGCTCATTAAATTCTTCTATGGTCGCTTCTTCTTCCGAAAGGGCCGCCGCCAAAGTGGAAAGTCCGACCGGGCCGCCACCAAATTTGTCCGCAATGACTTCAAGAAGGTGTCTGTCAGAAGGAGAAAGACCTTTCTCATCTATGCCGAGGAGTTTAAGGGCTCCGCGCACTGTTTCTTGGTCAAGCGCTTTTCCTTCC
This sequence comes from Parcubacteria group bacterium, assembly GCA_040900425.1. Classification (GTDB taxonomy): domain Bacteria; phylum Patescibacteriota; class Minisyncoccia; order Phycocordibacterales; family Zambryskibacteraceae; genus UBA5004. Next base: position 6,448 of record JBBDZA010000015.1, on the reverse strand, counting down.
ACTTGGGCAAAGTCGCGAGCGCGTTTCAGAAAATAATTGGCTGTGCGCGGGGTGAAGCGTGAGCGCTTGGCGATCTCTTTCTCCGCTCCATCTTCTATCTTGACTCCGATGATTTTAGCCGAGCGGCGCAAAATCTCGGCGATCTCTTCCTCGGTGTAAAACTCCAGACGGAAGACCCCGCCAGAGAAGCGGCTGCGCAAGGGCGAAGAAATCATAGCCACGCGCGTGGTGGCGGCAAGCAGAGTGAATGGCGGCAATTCAAGCTGGATGGTGCGCGCTGACGGACCCTTGCCGATGATAATGTCGAGCACTCCGGATTCCATGGCGGGGTAGAGCACCTCTTCAATGGTTTTGTTGAGGCGGTGGATTTCATCGATAAAGAGAATGTCGCCCATGGACAGATTGGTCAGGATGGAAGCGAGGTCGCCGACCCTCTCTATGGCCGGTCCCGAGGTAATTTTAATAGCCCGGCCTGTTTCCTTGGCGACGAGGTGGGCCAGGGTGGTCTTGCCGAGCCCGGGAGGGCCGTAGAAGAGCACGTGTTCAGGTGAGACGCCCCGTAGAGTCGCCGCCTGGATAAGGATGCGCAGGTTATCCTTGACCGCTTTCTGGCCTATATAGTCGTTCCAGCTGGAAGGCCTAAGCTGGTTATCCAAGAATAAGACCGAGGCCCCCTCTTCCGGCGAAGTCTTTTCTTTTGGCGCTTTATTCTTTTGGCTTGACATAAAAAGTATTATGTGCTAGACTACTAGTGAAAGAATTAGTTCCTATCCAGACCATAAATCTCTAAGCAACGTGCTTTTCGGAGCATTTGGACTTAATTTCAAGGACGCTCTTGGTTTTTGATGCAAAGTCATTTTTCTGAGGCAATCCTTAGACTTTTCGTTTAGTCCCGTGTCTCACGGGATGTTGCTTAGAGATTTATGCGCTGGACCTTTCTCCTCGCAGACAAGTCTGTTCTCCATTATTCATTTTCTCTCTTTGGCCGCAACCGCTTAACCGCTTTCTACGATACATTTGACAAATCAACAACTCGGTCGAGCTCTTCGATGGTGGTCGTGCCAGTTAGAGCCTTGATAATGCCGTCTTCCACGAGTGTCAAAAGCTTCTGAGACTTGGCCGCCTCGCGGATGTCGCGTTCGGAAGGGTTGGTGATAACCGCTTTTTCTATCTCTCGATCAACCAAGATGGCTTCATAGACGCCAATTCGGCCTTTGAAGCCGAGGTTGTTACATTCTGCACAGCCTACAGCAGACCACACATGTTCCCTCTGGATGCCGTCGAGATAAGTCTGGTCAGAAATGCCGGAGAGTACTTTCTCTATCATTTCTTTAGTTTTCCCCTCGAGAAGCTTTTCTTTCTTGCAGGCCTGGCAGAGTTTGCGCACCAGTCTTTGGGCAATCGAAACATTAATAGCTGAACTGATGACCTTGGGGTTAACACCGAGGTCAAGAAGCCGCGGGAAAGAACCCGCGGCATTATTGGTGTGAAGCGTAGAGAGCACCAAGTGGCCGGTCAGTGCAGCGTTGACGGCCACCGAAGCAGTTTCATCATCGCGAATTTCTCCGACCATGATGACATCCGGGTCCTGGCGCAAGGTACTCCTCAAGCCTTCGGCGAAGCTGTAGCCTTTTTCAGCATTAGCTTGGGTCTGCACAATACCTTCGATATGGTATTCGATAGGATTTTCGATGGTGACTACTTTGATGTCCGGAGTGTAGATTTTCTTCAGGAAGGCGTAGAGAGTAGTGGTCTTTCCCGAACCGGTAGGGCCGGTGGTCAGAATCATGCCGTTGGGTTTCCGGATTTCTTTTTTCAAAATTTCGAGGAGTCGAGGATGAATGCCAAGAGCCTCAAGATCAACAGCGATAGCATTTGGATTAAGGACGCGCAAGACCACCGATTCTCCATACGGACCCGGTAAAAGTGAGGTGCGCACCTCTATTTCACTGTCTCTAAGTTTGATGGAGAAGCGTCCGTCTTGCGCCTTCTCTTTGACGTTGAGGCGTAGTTCGCTGATGAGCTTGATACGGGAGAGGAGTAATTCAAATGTCTCGGAATCGAAGTGTAAAATGTCGGTCAAGACGCCATCGAGACGGTAACGCAGGCGCAAATCCTTTTCTTCCGGTTCAAGGTGCACGTCAGAAGCCTTCAGACTAATGGCTCCGGCCAAAATAATTTCTAAAATTTTGGAAATGCGGTAGGCGCGCTTCATGGAGAGTACGCCTTCGATTAATTTCTTGACGTCATCAAGCGAAGTGACCTTTCTCGTCATTTCTAAAATCTCTTCGTTCGATATATCGAGAGCGCCGGACTTGGTTTCAAACGAATACGAAAGGTCTTTGTACCTTTCCCAGACTTTTTCCAGGCTTTGGTGCGAGACCATGAAGACTTCTGGCTCATAGCCGCGGCGCTTCAGATCCTCGATTGCTTCCATGGTTTTTTCTTTGTCCGGGGAGAGGACGGCCACATCGATTTTCTTGTCTGTGGCGTTGAAAACGGCCAAATCGGCGGCGCGAGCGTCAACTTCTTTAATAACGCGCAGGGCGTCAATATTTATAGGATGGGCGGAGAGATCCAGGTAGGGGACGCCGTGTCTGGCAGAGAGGGTGGAGGCCAGAGCCTCCTCTTCTTTTTGCAGGAGAGTGCGTACGCGGTCTTCTTGTTTCTCTTCGTCAAACTGAATCATGGCTCTATTGTACTCTATCAAGCCTGGTTTCAGGCCTATTTTAGCTACTTGACTTTTTAGTCATAAACATGGTATAATTAGGATAGAAGACAATTCCCAGGAGGCCAGCATGTTCAGACTTGTGGTAGTGACACTCATCGTCTTGGTGACAAGCGGGTGCGTAGCCATCCCGGTTGGGGGGCCCAACGGAGCCCAGCTGTACATCCTCTACCAGGTTGGTGTTGTCGTGAGTGTAGTCAACAACTGCGCTCCCTGGCTGGATGGGGAGGCCACGAGCGGCACGACTTTTCAAGGTTTGCCGTACGGCAGTTCCACCACAGTTCCGCTGATCTCGGCCCCTTTTGGCGGTAGTTACCGAAGCATGGTGATGACCGTCAAAGGGTATAACGAGAAGCGCGAGTACCTCGGGTCCCAGACTCGCGAGTTCTATGTCAGCACCTATGACGGCTCCCGGAGTACCGTCTGGGTGATTGATAGGCTGGACTTGCCCAAAGGCCGTGGCGGATGTGTGTGAGGTAAGGGGTGGGGCGAGCGCGATGTTAGCGCTCGCCCCTTTTTCGTTTCCAAAATGCTAAAATGCCAGCATGAAATATATCTCCAAGAATACAGCGGAAACCAACCAATTCGCCAAAGACTTTCTCGATACTATAGAACCTGCCGATAAAGCCGTGGTGGTGGCTCTCCATGGAGATCTGGGCGCCGGTAAAACGGCCTTTGCCCAAGCAGTCGGAGAGATTCTCGGGGTCAAAGAAAATATGCACAGTCCTACTTTTGTAATCATGAAAATTTATTCCCCCGTAGACACGGAGTGTCTACGGGGGTTCAGGAATCTCATCCACATAGACGCGTACCGCTTGGAAAAAGATGCTGATTTACTCCATCTTGGCTGGGAAGAAATGACCAAAGAACCGGAAAATCTCATTTTCATCGAGTGGCCGGAAAATGTCTCCGGTACTATTCCTGCCGATGCTAAGAAAATTTTCTTCCAGTTTATTGATGAGAACACGAGAGAAATAAATTATGAAAGCTAAAAACAAGAAGCTTGTTTTGTTTGACGCCCACGCCATTATTCACCGGGCTTATCACGCTCTGCCGGAATTTGCCACTTCTGCCGGCGAGCCGACCGGCGCTCTCTATGGGCTCTCGGCCATGCTTTTGAAAATTATGGCCGAATTGAAGCCCGATTACATGGCGGCCTGTTTTGATTTGCCGGGACCGACTCACAGACATGTTGCCTACGAGGCGTACAAATCCGGGCGGGCTAAAACCGATGACAATTTGGTCGTCCAGCTTGAACGCGCTAAAGATGTTTTTACTGCTTTCGGCATCCCCATTTATGCTCATCCTGGTTTTGAAGCAGATGACGTCATTGGCACCATCGTCCATGATTTGAAGAAAAATAAAAACATCGCCATCATCATTGCCTCTGGGGACATGGATGCTCTGCAATTGGTTGATGATAAAAAAGTCCAGGTCTACACCCTCAAAAAAGGCATTAACGACACTATCCTTTATGACGAGAAAAAAGTGGCGGAACGCTTCGGCTTCCCGCCCAAACTCCTGGTTGACTACAAAGGTTTGCGCGGGGACCCTTCGGACAATATCATCGGGGTCAAAGGCATTGGAGAAAAAACTGCCACTTCTCTCATCACTACGTTTGGCACCGTGGAAGATATTTATAAAGCTCTCAAGAAAAAACCTGCTACGTACAAAAAAGCCGGTATAAGCGAGCGGGTCCGGGATCTTTTGCTCGAGAATGAGGAAGAAGCCCTTTTCTCAAAGACGCTGGCGACCATTCGTACTGATGCGCCAGTCAATTTCTCGCTCCCTAGGGAGTGGAAAGATAATCTGGAATTAGGGAAACTCCTCGACCTTTTCAGCAAGCTTGAATTCAGGACCATGGGCGAGAGGGCGAAGAAATTAATGGGCGGCGCTTCGACAGCGGAGCCCTCTCTTACCGCCACTTTGTTTCGACCGGAGACTAAGGAGTTGTGCTTGGCGCTCTGGGTCATAGATTCCAATTTCGCCAACCCGGCACTCGAAGACGTTTTCAGATTCACGAAGACTAATACCGTCGAAGAGGCGAAAAAGGTTATTGAATCAGAGCTCGATAAGCGCAAGGTGCGGAAGGTCTTCGAGGAAATCGAGAAGCCCATCACGGCGATTGTCGACGAAATGAACGCCACTGGCATCAAAGTCGACCGCAAAATCCTAAAAAATCTTTCCACGAAGTATCACCAGGAATTGGCGCGTCTGGAGAAGGCCATCTGGAAAGAGGCAGGGGAGGAATTCAACATCAATTCGCCCAAAGTTCTCTCCGACATCCTTTTTGCCAAACTTGGGCTCGCCGACAAACGCCAAAAGAAGACTCCTACTGGCGGACTTTCCACCAAAGAATCGGAATTGGAAAAGCTTCGTGACAAACACCCCATCATTGCCATGGTTCTTGAATATCGTGAACTCTCTAAGCTCCTCTCTACTTATATTGATGCTATCCCGCCGCTTTTGGACAAAAACTCGAGGCTCCACTCCACCTTTCTCCAGGCAGGCTCCACTACTGGGCGTATGGCTTCAAACAATCCCAATCTGCAGAATATTCCCAATAAGACGCTCCTTGGGCGGGCTATCAGGAATGCCTTCGTGGCCGAGAGAGGTTTCAAATTGATTTCGCTCGATTATTCCCAGATCGAATTGCGTATTGCCGCTATCCTCTCAGAGGACAAGAAGCTCATGGAGATTTTCAAGAACGGGGAAGACGTGCATGCCGGTGTGGCGGCACGCGTCTTCAAAGTGCCCAAAGAAGCGGTGGATAAGGGCATGCGCACCAAAGCCAAGACTATCAACTTCGGCATTCTCTACGGCATGGGAGTTAATGCGCTTAAGGCTAACCTTGGCGTTGACCGCCAAGAAGCGCAGGAATTTTACAATAAGTACTTCGAGACCTTTGCTGGTCTCGCCGTGTATCTGGATAAAATAAAAATAGCGGCCGAGAAGAATGGCTACACCGAGACCCTTTTCGGCCGAAGAAGATATTTTGCCGGACTCAAGTCTCCTCTGCCTTATGTACGCGCCCAAGCTGAGAGGATGGCCATTAATGCTCCTATCCAAGGCACGCAGGCAGACATGATTAAGATGGCCATGAAAAAAATTGACGAACACATTAAATCAGAAGAACACGAAAATGAGATACGTCTTATTTTACAGGTGCACGATGAATTGGTTTACGAGGTGGAAGATTCTTTGGTCGACGAGGTCGTTAAACATTTTAAGCAATTGATGGAAACAGTTCTGTTGAAAGACAAAACCTTTGGCGTGCCTATTGTCGCCGAAGCCGAGGTAGGACAAAATTGGGGAGAGATGGAAAAAATATGACAGAAGAGTTTTATCACAAAGATATTTTCGGCACAGTGGTTGACGCTAGCCCTGGTGCCGTCGAGGAAAAAGAAGAGAAGATGCTTCTCGATAAAAAGGGTCGGGAATTCAATATCTTTGCCCTGACCGACGCCTTTGGTTCAAGAAATAAAAAGGAAGCCTGGGTACTTTACCAGAAGGCGCTTGCCGCCGGATTGTCGGCTGAAGATGTCTTTTTTAAAATAGTTTGGCAGGTCAAGTCCATGCTCATCGCCGCCAAGACAAAAAATGTTTCCGAGACGGACATGAAAGATTTTCCCTACAATAAGGCCAAAAGCTTTTTGAAAAATTTCAGGCCCGGGGAACTTGAGGAACTTTCCGAATCATTGGTATTGGGCTATCACCGCG
>JBBDZA010000014.1:0-1117 GCA_040900425.1 Parcubacteria group bacterium | reverse complement strand
ATTTTTATTCAATGTGATTTGAAGAAAAAGGAGTGCTTTGTCCATCTAAACCAAGCTAAATAGATAGATTAGATTGACATCCTAGCGTAGTTGGAGTAAGCTATCCCATAGTGGTTAAAATCTGGAAAAAACTATTTTCATTCGTTGCCATTTCCGCCCTTCTTGTAAACTTATTGTCTCCGGCCTTGCAGGTTTATGCTCAAGAAGTAACGCCCGCTGAAACTCCAACGCCAACTGAAACTCCAATTCCAACAATAACTCCTGATAATTCACAAGCAACAATAAGCGCAACGCCAGCGGACTCGACAAGCTCACCGCAGGTCGATTCAACTATTCCATCGGAAAATCCAATTCCTTCTCCGGATGAAAGCCCGGCAACTCCACTACCCGCTGAACCAGCAGTAATTGATACCAGTACAACAGAAAACCAAAGTAGCGCAACGCTTGCTCCTCCTATTTGGCAAACCAACACTGACGGCTCTGCCACTACCACAAATACAGTCACTTTGAACACAACATACAAGGCTCCTCAAAATGACAAAGTTTCTGTAACATTTACAAAGCTTCCGCAAAATCCAGGGAAATTAAAAATCGAACAAATATCCACAAGCAATCTCTCGGGCGTAAATCCCGTAACCGATATCGCTTACGATATAACATCCGACATGACAAACGGAACATTTGAATATATTCTTACTCTTCCAACACCAACAACAGATAATGTGGAAGTCAAAACTTCCGAAGATGGCCAAAACTTTGTTACGGTAGGCAACGTTGCAGCAACAGGCGACACCTTAACAATTACCGGCTTAGACCACTTCACTATTTTTGTAGTGGTGAATCCTACTCCAAGCGGCGAAGCCTGTATTGATGCCGGCGCTGATACAGGAACCGGTTGCTATTCAACGATTCAAGCGGCAATTGACGCCGCTGCTTCCGGCGACACGATTAATGTCGCAGCGGGGAACTACACGACGACCGGGCAAGTCCTAATCGATAAGAATCTGACAATTGTCGGTACCGGTGAGAAGCCAGTAATTCAGCCCGATGCCGACCTCCCTGTCGGCGACAATAACGCCAGCGGAGCATGGTTCCTAGTTAATGAAGGGATTACATT
>JBBDZA010000013.1:0-1161 GCA_040900425.1 Parcubacteria group bacterium | reverse complement strand
CTAGTGTTTTGTCCGGTTAATAAGTTGAATTATTTATAGTAAAATTCACCGTATGCTACTCCACATTGAGGATCATACGATGGGCCGACTAGCTGCAGAAATTGTACTGGACGAACACGACGAAGCCGAACTAAATCGTTGGCTGCGGCGGCGAAACACGAAAGTCGGGTTGCACCTTCGCGCAGGCATAGTGCTCGATTGTGCTCAAGGTTATTCCGGAGAAGAAATTGCAGAGCGTCGCAACACTTCACAACAAACGGTTTGCAAATGGCGGCGTCGCTTTGCGCAAGATCGTCTTGCTGGATTATCTGATGCGCCGCGCAGCGGCCAACCACGTAAACATGATGATGACAGAGTTCAAACTGTGCTGGATGCCACATTAAATCGAAAACCTCGAAACGCCACTCATTGGAGTGTTCGTAGCTTGTCCGAAGAATTGGGTGTGCCCAGAGACTTCGTTCACAGGGTATGGCGTGCATTTGGGCTCAAACCGCACCTGTCGCATAGTTTTAAACTTTCCAATGATCCACACTTCGTTGATAAGGTCAGGGACATTGTCGGCTTGTACCTTGATCCGCCTGACAAAGCACTGGTGCTATGCGTGGATGAAAAGAGTCAGATACAAGCGCTTGATCGAACTCAGCCTTGCTTGCCGATCTATTTTGGCTCCCCCGAGACACATACGCATGATTATCGAAGATACGGTACTACCACATTATTTGCTGCATTGGACATTGCCACGGGTAAAGTGATCGGAAAGTTGAACAGACGCCATCGCAGCACTGAGTTCATCAGTTTTTTGCGCCACATAAACTCTCAGGTTCCAACTGAACTGGATGTGCACTTGATACTGGATAATTATGGAACGCATAAGACTGAAAAGGTAAAAACCTGGCTGCTTCGTCACCCAAGGTTTCATTGCCACTTCACTCCGACTTATAGTTCCTGGATCAATCTTGTTGAGCGTTTCTTTGCGACGCTGACAGAGCGTCAACTTCGTCGGGGAACACATCGTTCCGTGCCAGAATTGGAAAAGGCTATTCGTAATTATCTTGAAATACATAACGAAGAACCCAAACCTTTGCGCTGGTCAAAAACGGCTGATGAAATAATTGAGTCAGTCAACAGCGTACTTAAACGAATTAACCGGACAGAACACTA
>JBBDZA010000012.1:0-1202 GCA_040900425.1 Parcubacteria group bacterium | reverse complement strand
GTACGCCCCACTCCTCGTCGTGGTAGCGCACCATCTGTTCGTTGTTGCCCGGCCAGCTACAGCGGTACATGCCTTTACGGTATGGGCAAATCCGGTTTTAGGCAATAAGATAGCCAAAATGGGAAAATACGAAACGAAAACCAAAGAAAACGACGCGAGCGTGGAGAAGTTTATCGACTCGGTTAAAAACGAGCAACGTCGCGAAGACGCCAAGAAGTTGGTGAAGATTTTCGAAGAAGTTACCGGCTATCCGGCCAAGATGTGGGGGACGGCTATCGTTGGTTTTGGCCACTATCACTACAAATATCCGACTGGCCAAGAAGGCGATATGGGGCTGACCGGGTTCTCGCCACGGGTGCAGGCGATGACTGTGTATATTGCCACCGGATTCGATGAATATGCCAAGGAATCGGGATACGATCCGGCGCCGCTTCTGAAAAAACTCGGCAAATTTACAACTGGCAAGGTCTGTTTGTATTTCAAAAAGTTGTCCGATCTCGACGAAGGCGTGCTTCGCCAATTAATCAAAGGGTCAGTCGAGATGATGGAAGCGCGCAAGAAGGCCGAGGACGAGAACGGGTAATGAACGAACGTGGCGAAGGCGACTATCAACCAACAGATGGTGAGCTAGAGTCTCAACCGGAACAGGCGTCAGAGAAGGATGGGACCGTCGAGCTGCCTAATAACGTAGATTCGTTTATCACCGCTAAAGGATCGGTCTACCAATACGATGAAGAAGGTCGAACGACTCGATACAAAACAGCAACCCAAGAACAGCACAGACCCCAAGATCTGGCGGTGTTTTTAGACCTATCGTTAGAACATGAACAGGAGATTCTTGAGTCGCTCCACTCAAAAGACCCAAATGTGAAAGGTAAGGTGTATGTTATTGAACGGCAGCCGGATAACTCGCCGAAGATTATTAGAAAAAGAGAGGACATCTCGAATCCAGCTGCACTGTATCTGGGTATTTTTGATGAAAAAATGGGAATGAGATGGGCACATAGCGCCTCACTTGAGCCAGCTGTGGGATCCAACGTATTCGACACTGCCCGCCATTACGACGAGGACGGTAATTATATCGAAACCGAAAGGCACCTTGGCAATAAAGTCGTTGATATACGATACCGCCAAGAATAATTACTTCTTAACCATCTGCATCAGACCAAAAACATTGCCCTGCGGGTCTTGGCAGTAGCACC
>JBBDZA010000011.1:0-1252 GCA_040900425.1 Parcubacteria group bacterium | reverse complement strand
TCGATGAACATGTGGCCAAAAAACAAAAATATCTCAAATGAAAAAAGCCTGCCTGCCGGCAGGCAGGTATTTGTCGGTCTCTCCGGCGGGGTTGACAGCGCGGTTTCAGCTGCGCTTCTTAAAGAAAAAGGGTTCGACGTCACCGGTGTCTTCATCAAAGTCTGGCAACCTGATTTTTTGCCTTGCAGTTGGAGAGAGGAGCGGCGTGATGCAATGAAGGTGGCCATCGCACTCGACATCCCGTTTCTCTTCTTTGATTTCGAGAATGAATATAAAAAGGGCGTGGTGGATAAGATGATAGCTGAATACAAGCTCGGTCGGACTCCTAATCCTGACGTGCTTTGTAACAAAGAAGTTAAATTTGGTGCGTTCTGGAAGAAAGCCAAAGAAATGGGGGCAGACTACATTGCCACTGGCCACTATGCGCGAATTGAAGACGGTAAATTAAAAGAAGGAAAAGATAAGGACAAAGACCAGTCCTATTTTCTGTGGCCACTCTCCCTAAGTGACTTGGCACACACTCTTTTTCCAGTGGGCGACCTGGAGAAAAGTGTCGTGCGTACAATGGCCCGAAAATACCGTTTGCCCGTGTCAGAAAAGAAAGATAGTCAAGGCATTTGCTTCATCGGCGATGTCAGTATGGACGAATTCCTTTCTCATTTTCTGACTACTAAACCAGGAGACGTTTTGAATCATAAAAGGGAGGTCATAGGGACTCACAGTGGGGCAGTGCTTTATACTATCGGCAAGCGGCATGGTTTCGAGATCACGAAGAAAGAGCCCAAAGACGGCGCATTTTACATTCTATCCAAAGACATAGCGGCCAATACCATCACTGTTTCCAATAAAGAGCCGGAGATAATTTCTCAATCACCGACCAAGATTACGGTTAAAAATGTCAATTGGATTATCGAACCTTCCGGCCCATCGCTTTCCGCGCGAATCAGGTACCGTGGAGAAAAACTACCGGCTATCCTCTCGCTCGTCGGCCGAGAGCTCGCTGTAGAATTCAGAGAACCGGTGCGGGGACTTTCTCTGGGCCAGTCGATAGTTTTTTACGACCAAGAAGTCTGTCTTGGCGGGGGAGTGATGGATCGGGTTACTGAGCGAAATATTATCGAAGTACAGCGGGTGATCTAATAGTTTATTTGGCTTTAGTATGATGATACGTTATAATAATGCTATCGCATAAAAGTGGCGTATGGGTAAATTAGAAGAAAAAAACAAAATAAAGACTAAGAGGAGAGATTTG
>JBBDZA010000010.1:0-1299 GCA_040900425.1 Parcubacteria group bacterium | reverse complement strand
GATACGGACGGCGAGTGTACGGGTAATGAGTCTAGCACAAGCCCCGACACTACAGGAAATGTCGGCCAAAATCCCTCGATCGTTCTTGACTCCTCTGGCTTTCCGGTTGTTAGTTACGAAGATACAACGAACAACGATCTCAGGGTCATGCACTGCAATGACGTAAACTGCTCGGGCGGGGATGAGAGTATAGAAACAGTAGATTCTACAGATCTTGTTGGAGAAAGGAGCTCGATCGCTCTCGATGCCTCTGGTTTTCCGGTGATTGCCTACTATAAGCGGAGTGGAGATGTGATGAGGTTGCTCCACTGCAATGATGCCAACTGTGCGGGGGGCAATGAGAGCATAGAAGATCTCGATTCAGCGGGTGCCGCAAACGGAGGTCAAATATCGCTCGCCTTAGATGCCGACGGCTTTCCAGTCGTTGCCCTCTATCAATTTAACGGAGGAGCTTTTAAGATTGTCCACTGTAACGACGCCAACTGTTCGGGGGGAAACGAAAGTGTGCAAACCATATCCGCAAGTGGAGCGATTGGGCGGGGCCTCTCCCTTGTCCTTGACTCCTCCGGCTTTCCTGTTGTGAGTTTCTATGACGAGACTGGTCGTTCTGGTGATGGCTCTTTGCTTAAACTATTGCATTGCAATGATGCCAACTGTGCGGGGGGCAATGAGAGCACAGAGACCGTGGGAAGCAGTCTGGGCGCTCTATTTTCCGCCAACACTTCTCTCAAGCTTGACTCCTCCGGCTTTCCGGTCATCAGCTACTGGGAGGCCACCAACAACGACCTTAAAGTTGCCCACTGTAACGACGCTAACTGTGCTGGTGAAAATGAGAGCATCGTCTCTCCTGACACCGAAGGAAGCGTGGGGCGTAGTTCCTCCCTTGTCCTTGACTCCTCCGGCTTTCCCGTGGTCGCATATCGCGACGCTACGAATGCTAGTCTCAAAGTTCTTCACTGCGGAGACGCCAACTGCTCAAGCGGTAATACGGCTACCAGCCCAGACACTGCAGAAAACCCCGGCAATAATCCCTCCCTTGTCCTTGACTCCTCCGGCTTTCCTGTTGTTGCTCACTATGAATCCACGAACGATGATCTCAAAGTTCTGCACTGTAGTGACGCAAGTTGTTTGAGTTCCGACGCCCGCACCGTCGTCCTCGGCTCCGACTCTTCCGCCGCCACCTCCCTCGTCTCCTCAACCTCCCGCATCACCTTTGTGGACACCAATGCAGACGATGATTGGGATAGTGGTGAAGATATATACTTTGATACAGATGATTCTAATCTTTACAATGCGGAT
>JBBDZA010000009.1:43761-49425 GCA_040900425.1 Parcubacteria group bacterium | reverse complement strand
TGCGCGGCAGGGTCATCCGTTCCAATAATCAGGCTTATTGCTACGTCTTCACCGAAAGCCATGGTGAAAAATCAAAGGAACGGCTTAAGGCTCTGGTCACCGCCAAAAATGGTTTCGAGCTAGCCGAATTTGACTTGGCCCAAAGAGGCGCGGGAGAATTAGTGGGCGCTAAACAGTGGGGACTCTCCGACCTCGGCATGGAAGCCATCAAAAATATCAAGATGGTGGAAGCCGCCCGGACCGAAGCGACCAAACTCATCGAGCATGACCCCGAACTCTTAAAATCTCCCCTCCTCAAAGAACGCCTCGACTCTTCCTCAACTAAAATCCATTTTGAATAGTGCCGTGATAGACTTTGTATAAATGAATTACGCCCTGCTCGCCGACATCACGGCTGTCACCCACTTTATTTCCATAGCGCTCGTCATCATCGGCCTCCTAGCCTGTTTCCGCTACAAGCGCTTCCGCCCCCTCGAGGCAGGTGCTCTCGTGGTCATAGTGGTTTTATGGTCATACTATGGCAATTGTCCACTGACTATCCTCGAACAATACTTCCGCGATATGGCCGGACAGGATACAAACCTGACTGCGGTCGGCTTCTTGCCTTATTATGCAAACCAGCTCTTGGACATCAGTTTCTCGTCGAAGCTCGTGCAGAAAGCAACTTTCTTCACCGGCGGCGCCATCTTCGCCGCCTCGCTTGAATGGCTCTCCCCCTATTTCCATTTCCACCTTTTCCACTTCCGCCAATCGTTCAAAAAAATGTTCCGGGCCAAAAGGCACGCTTAAAGCAAGCCACTTTCTTTTCTGATATATTAGGGCTATTGCGCGTGTAGCTCAGTTGGTTAGAGCACAGAGCTTATACCTCTGCGGTCCCTGGTTCGAGTCCAGGCACGCGCACCTTATTGTGGGAAAAGTGGTAATATGGATATAAGCCTTTCGTAATGTTCCCGCTGGAAATCATTTTTAATATCGCAGCCGCCATCGCCTTCCTTATCTATTGGGTAGCGGCTTTCATCGTCCTCTACCACCTAACCCGCTTCGGCATAGGCGTCCAGCCGAAAAGACTGGCAGCCATCTTTCTTTTCGGCTCGCTTATCTTCTCTGCCCTTTCCATCGTTTTGTTCATGAACGTCAATATAACTTCGCTCATACCGAAATGATTAAGGAATTTTTCACTATTTTCCGGGAATCAGAAAACTCTTTCGAGGGACAGAAGGAGGGCGAGAAGGTTCTGCTTCTACTGCGCCGCCACATTTTCGTCATTCTGGTGCCCCTGACACTCTTTACCCTCGGCGCCCTTGTACCTGTAGTGGTGGGCGCGCTCTTTTGGTCATACTTAGCTGACAATGGCTGGCGTGAACTTTTCCTCTTGGTCTCAAGTCTCTGGTATCTGGGCTTCTGGCTTTCCATTTTTTATCTACTGACCATTTATACACTGAACACAGTTATCATCACCGACCGCCGCATTATCGACAGAGACCAGCATGATTTTTTCAATCTGAAAGTTTCTGAACTGCACAGTGACCGCATCCAAGATGTTTCCATTCATACCAACGGAGTGATTGAAACGTTTCTTGAATTCGGAGACGTGACAGTTCAGACAGCGGCGTCAGAGAGGCACTTCGTCTTCCATCAGATGCCCCAGCCGGAAAAAATCAAGGACCTCATCATGCAGATTACGTCCTCCAGGCACGCCGGCGTCAAGGCTGCGGTGTAATAAACACCGGTACCGAGTTACTTCTGGTGCTCTATGTCTTTTTTCTTCTTGGGGATGATGCCATGGACCACGAGGATCTCTTCAAATTCTTTCTGTTCGATGGTCTCAACCTCCACAAGCTTGGCGGCAATGGCATCAAGCGCTTTCCGGTGGTCCTTGATTATCTTTTCCGCCTTTTTCATGGCCTCGCTCATAATTTTGTAAACTTCGGCATCTATCTCGGCGCCCACTCTCTCCGAATATTCCTTGTCCCCCATTCCCAGGCCGTAAACAGGTTTACCGCCGGCACCCTCGAGGGCTATTGGTCCCATTTTCTCACTCATGCCGTACTTCGTGACCATGTCGCGCGCCAAAGCCGTGGAAACTTGAAGGTCATTTGAAGGACCAGTGGTCAAATCATGGAAAATAGCCTTCTCGACAACATAGCCACCAAGTGCTACAGCAATGTCGTCCAGAAATTCTCTCTTAGATTGGAGTTTGCGGTCTTCGAGCGGCAATTTCAAAGTGTAACCGGCGGCGCGACCGCGGGCAATTATGGAAATTTTATGGACCGGGTCAGCATAAGGCAGTACGGAAGCGACGATGGCGTGGCCGGCTTCGTGGTAAGCGGTCAGCTCTTTTTCCTTGCGGGAAAGAATGTGGCTTTTCCTCTCCGGGCCGAGCATCACCTTCTCTATCGAGCGGAAGAGGTCAAATTGCGCAACCTTGGCTCTGCCTTCGCGAGCCGCCAGTATCGCCGCTTCGTTCATAAGCGAATAGAGGTCAGCACCGGAAAAGCCCGGCGTGCGTTCAGCAATCAAAACGAGATTGACGTCCTCCGCAAACGGCTTCTTCCTGGCATGTATCAAAAGAATTTCTTCCCTGTCTTTCCTATCCGGCAGATCAAGTGTCACCCGCCTGTCGAAACGGCCCGGGCGCAGAAGTGCCGGGTCAAGCACATCCGGGCGGTTGGTAGCGGCCATGACAATAACTTTTTCATTGGGTTCAAAGCCATCGAGCTCCACTAAAATTTGGTTGAGGGTCTGCTCGCGCTCATCGTTGCCACCGCCTACGCCCGTACCGCGCACGCGGCCGACCGCGTCAATTTCATCCACGAAAATAATGGCTGGCGCCGCTTTCTTGGCCAAGTCGAAGAGGTCACGCACCCTAGAGGCGCCAACGCCCACAAACATTTCTACGAATTCAGAACCGGAAATAGAAAAGAATGACACCCCTGCCTCCCCCGCCACCGCGCGAGCTAGTAAAGTCTTGCCAGTTCCCGGCGCACCCATAAGCAGAACACCCTTGGGAATGCGGGCGCCGATGTCGAGAAACTTTTTAGGATTCTTGAGGAAATCTACTATCTCGCGGAGTTCTTCCTTGGCCTCTCGGGCTCCGGCCACGTCTTTGAAAGTGACTTTCTGGCTCTTGTCATCAGGGCGAGTCATCCGCGCCTTGGACTGGCCGAAAGTAAAAGCTTGCATGCCGGCGCCTTTAACCTGCCGCGAGAGAAACCACAGGAAAAAGACTATAAAAGCGATGGGTAGGATAATCGGGGCAAATGAGGCAAACCAATAGAGGAAACCCTGGTCATTCTTCACCTCGATGCCCACTCTCGCCAGAGCTTCGGCGGAAACATTGTAGTTTTTAAGAGTGGTGGTCAAAGCTGTCCCGGCTTCTTTCTTAGAAATTTTTTCGCCACCATCGGCAAAAGTAATCTCAAGCTTGTCGCCGACGACCGTGATGGACGAGATGTTGCCCAGAGAAATTTCTTCTGCCAAAGTTGAAAGAGGTATCTCCTCGACGGACTCAGACGTGTTGGAAATGAATGAGTAAATGGTCACGAGAGAAAGGAAAATGACCAGAGCCAGAAGTACCTGTCTTAAAAAGCCCCGGCCGGGCGGGGTGCCGCCCGCTTTCGGCGGCTTGATGATGATAAATTTCTTAGGTTTATCGAGTGGCACTTTCATAGTGGCATTATACTGAAAAAATAAAAATTGACCATTTCTTGCTATGATTCTTTCATGGCCAAATATGCCGACAATTCCAAGGCTCTCTTCGACTACGAGGTGCTCGAACGCTTTACGGCGGGCATCGAACTTTTGGGCATGGAAGTTAAATCTGTGCGGGAAGGCAAAGTCAGTTTGAGAGGAGCCTTCGTCGCCATCCGCGGCGCCGAAGCCTTTCTCGTTGGCTCTGACATCCCTCCTTACCAGCCCAAAAACGCGCCGAAAGAATATGATTCTCAAAGAGCACGGAAACTCCTCCTGACTAAGACTGAATTAGAAGAATTGAGGAAAGCCGAAGGTACAAAAGGATTGACAATCATCCCTCTTTCGGTGTATAATAAGGGAAGGTTCTTGAAACTCGACATTGCTATCGCCCGAGGCAAGAAAAAATTCGACAAACGCCAGGCGATTAAAAAACGTGATGTCGAAAGGGACCTAAAACGTTCATTGTGATTTTAATACGGGGGTGTCAGTTTTGACACGAGACATTCCCGCTGTGTGCAAGCAGAGCTCTAATAACTCTTAAAACTGTTAGACCATTTAAGTGCAGACTCAATTGTCGCACGGGCAAAGTCTATTGTTTCTCCGTATTTTACGGCGAACGACTTTGTTTTCGCCTACGTTCGAGCGTAAGCTCGCCTAAGCGAACGATTACTACTCCCGCCGTCCGCGACGGTGTAGTAAGCGCTTTATCTCACGGACTGTAATCCCGCCAGTGCTCGAGGCGAGGCCAAACTTAGAGCTTGGGACTACTTGTGTTTCGATTGATTTTTAGCAAGTAGTCCGAGAATCAAAATCATTCTAAGCTTGTAGATTCACATCGGGCATCCTCATGGACGCGGGCTCATTCCCGCCACCTCCACTCGTTAAAATATTAGCCCCGTAAGGGGCTTTTATTTTCATTATTTATGTCTACACACAGCGCTTTTCTTACCCTTGACATTAGAAAACTGATACTGTATAATAGGGTGTAGAAGTAGGGAGCCAATTCTGGCGCTCTACATACGGCTGAAAACCCTAACCGGAGGATATCATGAACCAGATGGCTATCGTGATCACCCGCGCTCTGTTCCTGTCACTCGTGGCTCTCTTCACCGCGAGCGAGGGCGCCGACGCCTTCCAGTACAGGCAGCCCGGCAGGTGCTACTCGTCCGGATACATCTTCGGACATGAGACGCACCTGCAGAGGCGCGGCGGCGCGATCGTCGGTGTCCGGAGGTTCCAGCTCTACGACGTGGCCTGGGACAGCGTGAACCAGCAGGAGTACCTGAAATGGTTCGCCACCGTCGAGACGACGTCCGACGTCGTTTCCGACACCCTGCGCTTCTCGGATGGGTCTGGCGCTCTGGTTCTCGTTCGGACGGTCGGGCTCTGCAGGAGTTTCTTGCAGAGCCCGACGGACGTATTCACCTTCAGTGACACGTCCGCTACCCCGTAACAGCAAGGCCGCACGCAGAACACCGCGTGCGGCCCTTTCACTTTCATAGTAAGCAAAAAATTTGAGATAACCCTCCACTTGACAAACTCCTATAAGTTTGATATACTTTAATATAGAAGTTGTATCCCGCCAGGACTGATACTGGGCAACTACCCCAACAAGGAGAATTAACATGAGAAATGCCCTGATTGCCCTCGGCTTCACCGTTGCTACTCTTGCTTCGGGAGCCTGGATTGTTCTCTACCTCCCGCCCACCGTCGGGAGCCCGGTGCAGATATACCCGGCCTACATAGGCCCGGGCACCGGCCATGGGTTCGGCTATGGCATCGAGTACACCGTCGTGGGACATGCGTCCCACGACGGCAGGCTCCATGCCGTCATCACCTCTGGTGCCCCGGGCGAGGGGTACGTCCAGATCTGGAGTCCCATTCCAGACCTGGTTGTCCTCTCCCCCGGCACGAAGTTCCGGCTCGCGAGAGCCGAGAGCTTCAGCCGGGCGCTCCAGGTCGGTGGCGCAC
>JBBDZA010000009.1:26222-43751 GCA_040900425.1 Parcubacteria group bacterium | reverse complement strand
GTGACACGAGACCTTAGGGTCTCGTGTCACCGACAGATTCAACCCCTCGCAGCGATGTCTGCTGCGAGGGGTTTTGTATTATTGCCCAAGGAAAATTCAAAAAATAAAGAGTAAGATATAGATAGACTTTCCAAACTCGTTCCTTAAGAGAGGAGGTGAGACTAATGGATACCTCTCGCGATGAGCGCTTCCGCAGGGCCCAGCGGGCGTTCGAAGCCTTTGCCGAGTGTGTCCACGGTAGTTTCTCGCTTTACTGCAAACACTGCCGGGATCCGCACAACATCCTGGATAGCCGCACGCGCACCGGGAAATTTCGAGACAGCATCGCGCAACTAGAAGAAGCCGGTCTGCTCGATGACCTGGAAATCTACGAACCCGCTAGACAAGTTCACCGGCGCATCACTCTCGGTCAACTGGCTAAAACGGGAATAGTTCTCATCGGCAGCCTCTTGGTCTACGAAACCCTCCGGCATAAAGAGGATCTGAAAGGAGTGGTGCTCCATTTTTTTCAGAAGAAAAAGAACTCTACATAGGGCACTGCCTACCCGCGGCGGTGCCCTATTCTCATGAGCCGGACCTTATTATTTCTTGTCGATTTTTCTAATTAATTCCAGAAGAAGTTCGTTCTGATTCTCCAAGTGAGCGATGATTATCTCCACTTCGTGTTCCGTCTTTTGATTTATTTCAAAGTCAGCTTCCGCACGTCGTTCGGCAAACTTACCTTCCAGATTTTGACCAACCATGATGAGCGGTAGAAGTACCAACTGGATGATGTTTGAGGTAAAAAGCCAAATAACAAAGGCTGGAGCCGGGTCAAAACGCCATTCCAGAGGACCGTACAAATTCCAAAAAAGCCAGCCTAGAGTCCAGAGGGCCAGGATAAAGAAGAAGCCCATGGTACCGACCCCTCGTGTAATACCAATCGCGAAACGCTCCAGAGGAGAGAAAGAAATTCTGGCCTCCCGATAAGGATGCTTGATAGGCGTCCTGTAGCCTCTCAATTCAGCGAGCGTGGGAGGGTTATGTTTGTATTCCATCGGATAATAGTGTACAATAATACCACTAATAAGTTATACACAGACGTTGCAACAACCTCGCATTAACCAGCAGATTAGAGCGCGTGAGCTTCGTATTATCGGCTCGAATGGAGAAAATCTGGGAGTCCTCACCCTTGAGGAAGCTCTCAAAAGAACGGAGGAGCTTGAGCTCGACCTTATTGAAATCTCCCCTAACGCCAACCCCCCGGTAGCCAAAATTGCCGATTTCGGCCGCTATCTATACGAAGAAAACAAGAAATCCAAGCAGGTTAAGAAATCTCATTCCGCGGAAGTAAAGACCGTCCAAGTCAAGCTCGGCACTGGCGACCATGACCTTATCCTCAAAGCCAAGAAAACGAGTGAATGGCTAGCAGAAGGCAACCGCGTCAAAGTGGACCTCTTTCTGCCAGGCCGAGCCAAGTACTTAGATGAGAAATTCCTCAAGGAGCGCATTGAGCGCATGCTCAAGTTCGTCAGTGTCGACTACAAGATAGCCGACCCGGCCAAAAAGAGCCCCAAAGGCATGACAGTCATCATCGAAAGAGCTTAGAGCCTTACTCGTTCAACCAAAGCCCCATACGTTAATATCACACCACAGTGAATTATTAACGTATATCTGTATCTATTGCCAAACAACAAAATCAATTAAGATAACTAGACGAGTCCAAACTCTTCTCTCAAATGTTGGTCATTCTCAAGCTCTTCCACTATCAGATAAAGTAAATTTTTCCCTATCCCAAAATCCGTCTTCAAAAGCGCAATGATATCTTCACAGTCATAGGGGTAAACCCAAACGCTTTCTTGCAATAAATAGAAGCCGGCTGACCTGAGGAGAACCCTTAACTGATCACGAGTCTTTCTTTTCTTGTCAGGAATATCAAATATCACTAGTCGCCACTTCCCGTCCCATTTCTTTGGCTTATTTAATTTAAAATTACCAAATTCCCATCTCCGCAAGTGCTCCTGTCCCAATGGAGTCAGGTCATAAAATTTCCCATTGTATTTAAGTAGGCCTTTTTTAACCATTCTGCTCGCAGAAGAACTGACATACTCCCTTTGCCTCTTGTTCGGGATTAAGCCCAACTTTGCCATAGCCCCTATCACATTAGGAGCCAACAGGCCCACACTAATAATGCCTGCCCTCGCGACTGTAGTTAAGATAATACTCTGGAGATTTTTCCTCCTTGTTGTTTTCCTGCTTTTTTCTTCCAGTTTACCCATACGTTAATAATACACCACGGTGAGATTATAACGTATGAATGAAAAGATGAGATTCTTTGCCTGCTCCTCGGTCTGCTTCTCGATACGATGACCCTTCATCGAGATAATCTCGTAAAGCTTTACATGATTCAGAAAATAAGTAGTATGTAAAGCCTTATGGCGATGAAAACCAACAAGTCTTTCACCAAGCGCCTCAAGAGAACCAAATCGGGAAAGCTTTTGGCGCGCAACTCCGGCCAGAGCCACTTCAACG
Organism: Parcubacteria group bacterium; assembly: GCA_040900425.1. Taxonomy (GTDB): domain Bacteria; phylum Patescibacteriota; class Minisyncoccia; order Phycocordibacterales; family Zambryskibacteraceae; genus UBA5004. The sequence continues at coordinate 41,240 of JBBDZA010000009.1, read as the reverse complement.
CCAAGGAACGCAGAGCGGCCAAGTATGCCAAGAAACGCAATACTGAATTCCACATGAGCAATAAATTAAGAAGCCGTTACCTGGTTAACCTATAAACTAAAATGACACGAGTAAAGAAAGGCGTAAACGCACTCAAAAGCAGAAAGAACATTCTCCGCAAGGTGAAGGGTTACCGCCATGGACGCGGCACTAAAGAAAGGCAGGCCAACGAAGCTATCATGCATGCCGGCACTTACTCCTTCGAACACAGGAGGGACAAGAAGGGCGATTTCCGCCGCCTCTGGAACGTCCGCCTCTCCGCCATCCTCAAGGAAAACGGCATTTCATACTCCAAATTCATTCCCCTTTTAAAAAAGAAAGGTGTTGCCCTCGACAGGAAAATGCTTGCAGACGTCGCCCTCAATCATCCGGAAACCTTCAAGAAGATCCTGGAATCCGTGCGTTAACATACCAGTAGGCGACGATAGCGCCGGTCATATCGGCCACCAAGTCGATGAGAGTATCAGACCAATAATCAATAGCGTTTGCTATATCAAAGACATATTCAAATACTTCCCAGCTTATACCAACCACCAGGACGCCCACGAGAACAAAGACCGCTCGATGAAGAGGAGCAAGTGGCCAGGTAAATCGTACCAATATCAATCCTCCGCAAATTCCCGCCAATAAATGCATCATGGTATCGAACCACCAAATAGTCCAGTAGAAATAGAAAGCTTCCGCAAAGAAGTGAAGCGCTCCAAGAATAACGACGAGCGCTAACGCGATATATAGAACGGAATGTTTGGTCATTGATTAATTCTAACAAAAATCTCCGCAAGAGCGGAGAGTTTTGGCAGGGTTATTTTGGTATACCCTAGTTTAAAAACTAGGTGGGTTCCCTCAGATCACGACCAAGGCCGTAAACAATTCGGGATCCCTAAAAATATTTTAGCTAGATAATACCTCAAATAACCCTACACATATTGTAACGCAACTAAGATGAAAAATCTGTTAATATCCTGTTGATATCATGTAGACTTCTTCGGAAAAACATTTTATAACCTAGTCATCGACGCCAAAGCGCTTATAATCATAGGCTTTAAACTCCCCGAACCAGTGCTTGATTTCATGCTCGGCTTCTTGTGCAGTCTCGGAAGCGTGAATGAGATTCATGACAGCCCGCTTCTCGCCGTTGGCCAAAGCGGCTGAATCATTGGAGTAATCACCACGAATAGTGCCCATATCGGCAAGGTAAGGCATGGTGGGACCTGCAATCTTCCTGACCATATCAACAGCGTGGAGCCCTTGGACGACCATGCGGACCAGAGGAGCTGATGACATGAAGTCTACCAACCATTCCCGGACCATCTGACCTATGGCCATGGGTTCGGCCGTGCCAAGAAGCGGCTTAGGGTCAATGCCGTATTTCTCGTAAGTAGCTAAACTTTTCTCCCCCAGGCGATTAATCCACTTCTCGTCCTTAGGATAGTGATTGTCTATGTCCTCGAGAGTAGGCTCGAACATTTCCAAAGCCACTATCTTAAGATCTCTCTGTTCGAAGCGCTTGATAATCTCGCCAATCAATCCTTTTCTGACTCCGTCCGGCTTGATGAGGACAAAAGTTTTTTCTTCTTTTAAATATTTCATGAAGTTAGTATTATATGGCCTTTTTCCGTAATTGCAATCGAGTGCTCGAAGTGGGCGCTTTTTGAGCCGTCCCTAGTGCAGATGGTATACCCATCGGCCAGCACTTTGATGCGAGCTTCACCGGCATTCAACATTGGCTCAAGAGCAATCACTAGACCGGGAACCAATTTCTCTCCCCTACCGGCGACGCCTACATTAGGAACGAATGGATCCTCGTGAACCTTATAGCCGACGCCGTGCCCGACAAGACCTTCCGCGAGCGTAAAGCCGCCTGCCCTGGCAACCGCGCTGATGGCGGCCCCGATATCACCAATAGTTTTGCCCGGTAGAGCCGCTTCTATGCCCTTTGTGAGAGCGAGCTTCGTTGCCTCAACCAATTTCTTCGACTCGGCATCAATAATCCCAGCTCCTACCGTAACGGCTGCGTCTGTAATAAGGCCGCGGTGCAAAATGCCGAGATCAAGAGAAACAATATCCCCATCTCTCACAATTTTTTCCGCCTCGTTTGGTATGCCATGAACGATTTCATTGTTGATGGAGATACAAAGAGCCGCTGGGAAAGGGCGCCTGGCGCCCTGTGGTCTGTAGCCGAGAAAAGCCGGTTTGTCGCCGCCGGCCTCTATCAGTCTCACCGCTTCTTCTTCCAGAGAAAGCGCGGAAACGCCGGGCGCCACTTTTGAAGCCAGGGTTTCCAGGATTCTAGCAAGCCTCCTACCCCCTTCGCGCAATATATCAATCTCTTCGGAAGTTTTAAGATGAATAGTCATAAGCGGCAATGATGTCGGCGTACACTCTTTCCACGCTTTGTTCACCGTTAATCTCAAGAAAACGATAAAGCGCATTAGTTCTAAAATATTCCGTAGCCGGCCAAGTGTCGGATTCGAACCAGTCGAGCCGTTTGTTAATCTTTTGGAGGGTTCTGTCATCCTGCCTACCGCGGCTCAAGAGACGCTCTTCAGACCATTGGCGGCTGACATTGAGGTAAATTATTGTCGGCATCGTTCTTTTATAAAATTCGAGCGCCGTCGTCAAGAGAATAGCTTCGGCGCGCGCCCGAGGAGCGCCATCAAAGATGAGGTGCATGTCTTCCGCAAGCTCTTCGACGAGCATGCCGGCCCATATCCAGCAAGCCAAGAAGTCGGGTTGTCGTTCATCCTTCTCATAAACTTCTTTGGAAAGTCTGGAAGAAAAACCTTCCCCCCTGATAAATTGGCGGAAGCGTTCACCTGTTTCTACGTAGAGAATCTGGCGCTTATCCTGGTCAAGATGCGCGATGCGGTTCTTGAGAAGGTCTGCCTGCGTACCCTTACCACAGCCGGAGCGGCCGATGAAAATGACCGTGTGAAGCATTTCTCTATTATAATCTAAATTAGTACTCGCGTACCGAGACTTGGGCCTCCACTTTTTTTATCAGGTCAATGACCACCGAGACAACGATGAGGAGAGCGGTACCTCCGATAGCTAAAGCCTGGATGCCTGTCAGAGAACGCAAGATGAGAGGCAGAATGGCAATAGTGCCGAGGAAAAGCGCGCCAACGAGCGTCAACCTGACGAGAATACGGGAGATATATTCGGCAGTCGCTTCACCGGGACGCACACCCGGCACGAAAGCACCGGATTTCTGGAGGTTCGTAGCAATGGAATCAGGGTCGAAAGTAACGGCGGTGTAGAAATAAGTAAAGAAGAAAACCAGAACAAAGTAAGCCGAAGTGTAGAACCAGTTATTGGCCAGAAGTGCGAGTACGGAAGTGGCCGCCTGGGCAATCATGACAACACTTGACCCTGTCAAGAACTGGAAAATCATCTGCGGGAAAAGCAGTATCGATAGAGCAAAAATAATGGGAATAACACCCGCCTGATTGAGACGCAGTGGTAGATAAGTGGAAAGGCCCCCGGATGTCGTCCCCCCCCTAACCTGCTTGGCGTATGTAACAGGTATCGGCCGCTCTGCTTCAGTGACTACCACCACGCCCAAGATGACCAGAATGGCGACAACCAGGCCTAGAAGATAGATGGGCAGTTGGGATGGGTCAAAGGTGAAGATGAGTTGGCTCACTGTGCCTGGTAATTGCGAAACAATGCCGGCAAAGATGATGAGGGAAACGCCGTTGCCAACCCCAAACTCGGTGATGAGTTCGCCGAGCCACATGAGAAGCATCGAGCCGGCCACAATGACCATAATGACCACTATCAATTGGTCGATAGAGAGGGGCGGCAAAACACTTTGGCCTTGAAGCAATTTAATAAATGCGTAACCCTGGATAATGGCCAGAGGAACCGTGAGGAGGCGCGAGTATTGGGTAAAGCGGCGTCGGCCCGCCTCCCCTTCTTCCTGGTTAAGTGCCTTCAATTTCGGCACCATGACGGTCATAAGCTGCATGATAATCGAGGCGGAAATATAAGGGCCGACGCCGAGCATCACGATGGAGAGATTAGAGAGTCCACCGCCTGAAAAAAGATTCAGGAGGTTAAGAAATTCACTGCCGGCAAAGAGGCTCTGGAGACGGGCCACGTCAATCTCGGGAATAGGGATAGCGGCAAGTACGCGCGAGACAGCGAGAATACCGAGGACAAAAAGAATGCGCTGACGAAGAGACCTGTCGCCGAAAATTAACCTCAATTTTTCGATAAGTTTGGACATTTTTATTTAGCTTCACTACGAGCCTTCCTGGCCTTCTTTTCAAGTAAGAGGGCTCTCAATCGAGCACCCTTGGCCTTGGGTTGGAAAGATTTCAAAGATGACCTGCCGCGACCGCGCAACTTCGGTATGCGCTTAATGATATCGCGCAATTCCGGTCGCTTCTTCCTACCGGCTCTGGCATTCTGCCCCTTGGTACCACGTCCAGAAGTCTTACCGCGTGTCCCACCACGCCCGACCTGTCTCGAGAATTTTCTTTTAGTCTTAGACTGAAGATTGTGGAATTGCATTTTGGTAGCTTATCAGCTTTAAAGCTAGTTAGCTAATTAGCTTTTGAAGCTAAGAAGTTCGATTTGATTTTAGTGGTCTCAAGCTGACTCAAGGCTTTGATAGCGACGTAGGCATTATTGGCGTTGTTCTTACTTCTGGAAAGAAGCTTGGCTCCAATCTCCCGGAGTCCGGCCAGTTCGAGAACCGTACGCACAGAACCACCCGCAAGAATACCCTTGCCGCGAGCGGGCATAATCTTGACCCGGGAAGCCGCGTACTTGGCATCCACTTCATGCGGGATAGACATCTCTTTAGTAGTGTTGACTGTAATCATATTCTTTTTAGCATCGCGAAAAGCTTTCTCGATAGCAAGCGGTGTATCAGCGGCCTTGCCCTGGCCCACTCCCACTCGACCCTTTCTGTTACCAGCAACCAGGCAGACAGAGAAACTGAAGCGACGGCCGCCGGCCATCACGCGGGTCACGCGTCTAAGGCTGACAATTTTCTGTTCAAATTCCGGCTTAGCTCTCGGGTCACGGCGCGATGAGCGACGATTAGGTCTCTTACCCCTGTCCCCTCCTCGGCTATCGCGGTTATCACGACCCCTTGGAGCATGGGTGGCCGGAGCCTGATTTAGAGGCCCAGTGGCTCCGGCGGTAGGAATGGTTGTGTTTGTTTCTGGTTCCATGTTTAAAATTTTAAGCCGGCCTTGCGAGCACTATCAGCTAACTGCTCTATCTTGCCCGTATAAATATAACCTCCCCGATCGAAGACTGCCTTCTCTATATTTTTGACTGCCGCTTTTTTAGCTATCTCGGCGCCGACTGCCGTAGCATCCGCTCCTTTGGCCGCCGCCAAAGTGACAGCCTTGTCGTCATCGATAAGTTGAGCGTAAATAGCGGTGTTAGATTTGAAGACCGAAAGCCGTGGACGAAGAGCCGTGCCAGAAATTTTGGCCCTGATCTTCTTATGTTTTCTGGTGCGTGCAGATGTCATTAGACTAATTTTTTACCCTGCTTCCTCTTAATAACCTCGTCCGCATAGCGCATACCTTTCCCTTTATAGGGCTCCGGCTTCTTGAGTGAGCGGAGCTTGGAAGCGAATTGCCCCACTTCTTCCTTGTCCGAGCCGGAAATGGTTATCACGTTTTTCTCGGCAGTTACTTTTAGTCCAGCCGGGATCGAGACCGCTACAGGATGCGAAAATCCGAGCGCTAAATTGATCTTGTCCCCGGCGACTTCCGACTTAAACCCGATGCCTTCAAGAATCAGTTTCTTTTCAAAAGCTTTATTAACACCGGAAACCATATTAGTAATGTGGGAAGCGTAAGTGCCCCAAAGAGCCCGTGATTCAAGCGTCATTTTTTTAGGATTGACGCTCACTTCACTGCCGTTCACTCTTATATCAATCACGGGATGAAGTGAACGGGAGAGTGCCCCTAAAGGCCCTTTGACCATGATGCTGCCATCCGAGACCTTGAGCTCTGTATTGGCGGGCAATATGATAACTTTTTTTCCTATGCGTGACATAATTTTTATTTATAGTGAGCGTAGTCGAATCTACCAAATTTGGAAGAGAGCTTCGCCTCCGAGACTTTCCTTCTTGGCTTCTCGTCCAGACATAATGCCCTTGGAAGTGGAAAGGATGAGGGCGCCGTAGCCGCTCTTAACGCCACGAATATCCGAATATTTCTTGTAGACCCTCCTTGATGGCTTGGAAATCCTCTTGACTCCTTTAATCTTCGGCACCCGATTTTCCACAAAAAGGCCGAGTGCCAGCATCTTCTGGCCTTTCTGGGATTCGGTGTCAACCGCCTTGATAAAGCGCTCCTTTTTCAAGGCTTCCGCAATGGAGTGCTTGAGTTTGGAATAAGGCACCAAAACACGGTCATGGCCGGCACTGCCGGCATTCTTGATCTGTATGATCATGTTAGAGATTGTATCCATGTTGAATTACCAGGAAGATTTCTTGATACCAGGGATCTTACCTTCATTAGCCAGTTCCCGAAAGCAGATACGGCAAAGGTCAAAGTCGCGCATGTAGCCTCGTCCCCTGCCGCAACGGAAGCAACGGGAAGTGGCCCTAGTGGAGAACTTGGGCTTCTTTTTCGAGCGGGCAATGACTGATGTTTTGGCCATTAGGGTGCGATTTTAACACATTATTTCTTAAACGGGAAACCAAGGTAAGTAAGGAACGCTTGGGCCTCTTCCTTCGATTTTGTAGTAGTCACTATAGTCACGGACATACCGAAGACGTCTCTCAGTTCTTCATCAGAAGTTTCTGGGAAAATGTTGTGTTCTTTGATGCCTAGAGTGTAGTTACCCATCTCATCAGCGGCGCCCAGGGAAATACCACGGAAGTCTTTAGTACGAGGCAGAGCCAAGTGAACGAGTCTGTCGAGGAAATCGTACATGCGCTTGCCCCGCAAAGTCACTTGGTAGCCGACCACATCTCCCTGCCTTGATTTGAAGGTGGCGATGGAGATTTTGGCTCCGCGGGGAGCGGCTTTCTGGCCAGTGATGCGAGCTAGGCGATCTTCAACAACCTTGAATTTGTTCTTGTCTTTAAATGAACCAACGCCGGAAGACACCACCACTTTCAAAACTCTCGGCGCCTGCATCCGATTTTTGTATCCCCTCTCTGCCTTGAGGGCATCAAATGCCTTATTGGATTTTTCTTTAAGATTTTCCATGGATTTTGACATTAGAAACGTGAATGGGAAAGTTCTTTTCTATGATTGTGCCTTTTACCCCGCTTTTCTTGGCGCGCTCATGCACCTTTTTGGCATTAACGCCTTCGACCAGTACCTGGTCTTGTTTGGGGAAAGCGCGCAAGATTTTTCCAGTCTTGCCTTTATCTTTGCCCGTCAAAACTATGACGTTGTCTCCTTTTTTTACGTGCATATATTTAAACTACTTCCGGTGCTAGGGAAATAATTTTCTGGAATCCCATTTCACCAATTTCTCTCGGTACCGGACCGAAAACTCTACCGGCTAGCGGCTCCTTTTTGGTAGTGTCGAGGATGACTACGGCGTTCTCATCGAAGCGGACGTACGTCCCATCCTTGCGGCGGAAGGGAGCTCTCTGCCTGACCACAACGCCATAAAGCACATCTTTCTTCTTGACCTGCTTTCTCGGTTCGGCTTTCTGGACAGAGAGTACGACCAATTCCCCGATGGAAGCGTAGCGCTTCTTGGAACTGCCGAGCACTTTAAAGACACGCCCGAGCTTGGCTCCGGAATTGTCTGCTATTTGGACGATGGATTGTGGCTGGACCATGTTATGGAGTTATGAGCTTAAAGTGCGTATCCTTGGAAATAGGCCTTGTCTCAATAATCTGTACCTTATCACCAATCTTGGCAGTATTACCAGCGTCGTGTGCTTTGAATTTGTTGCGCTTTTTAATAAACTTGCCGTAGCGAGGGTGCTTCTCGTAGCTTTCTACGGAAACAACGATAGTGTCTTTCATTTTGTCTGAAACGACTGTCCCGGATAAAATTCGTGGCTGTGATGTGGTCTTTTCCATATTATTTTCGGTTAAGCTCCGTCATGATGCGGGCAATGTCTTTCCGGGTAGCTTGACTACCTTTGACGTTTCTCGCCTTGGAGCCAGTCGAACCGAATCGCATTTTGCGCAAAGTCTCCCGCCTCTCCTTTAGGTCTTTAACGAGATCTTCCTTTGACTTGCCGATGTAGGTGGTCTTTTTCATACTTGTGGTGAGTTTATCGGACCATTATCTAGCTACAACTTTAGTCTTGACCGGCAGTTTAGTCCCCGCTTTGCGGAGCGCTTCTCTGGCCGTTGCTTCATCCACCCCATCCACTTCAAAAATCATGCGACCAGCGAGTACTGGTGCGGCATAACCAGCGAGATCTCCCTTGCCTTTACCGAGTTTAACTTCCGCTGGCTTGGTCGTATAAGGCATGTCCGGAAAAATACGAATCCAGAAACGGCCGGTCTTGCCCACCGAGCGGGAAAGCACTTTGCGTGCAGATTCGATCTGATTGGAACGAATGCGAGCATGGCCCATGGCCTTCAAGCCATAAGAGCCGAAGGCGACCGTTAGTCCGCGTGTAGCCACGCCCACTCTCTTGGGATTCCTCCTCATGGTGTGCCACTTTCTGTATTTAACTTTTTTAGGGAATAACATGTTTTTATAGTGAGCTTGTCGAACTATTATTTAAAAATATCGCCCTTGTATATCCAAACTTTTACGCCGATAGCACCATAAGGCATCACTGCCTTGGTGAGAGCGTAGTCGACATCGGCGCGCAAAGTCTGTAGCGGAATACGGCCAAGCTTCCTGTCTTCGGTGCGGCTCATAGTGGCGCCACCAAGACGACCGGCTAGATAAATGCGCACCCCGAGTACATCTCTATTAGCCATGACCTTTTCGAGCATTTGCTTCATAACCCTCCTAAAAGGCAGGCGTTTCTCCAGACCTTCCACTACCATTTGGGCGACGATGGCCGCATTAGTTTCAGCTGACTTAATCTCTTTGATGTCGAGCCTGACATCCACCTTCTCTTCGAGTAATTTATGCTTCAAAAGAAGTTTCTTAATCTCTTTACGGAGGAGTTCTGCTCCATCACCCTGTCGGCCGATAATCATACCGGGGCGCGAAGAACTCAAAATAATGCGCAGTGACTTCTCACTTCTCTCAATCTCGATATCAGCGACGAAAAAGCCTTTCAGTTTTTTCTCCAAGTATTGGCGGATTAAGATATCTCCGCGCAAAGTATATTTATATTTGCCCTTAGGCGAAAACCAACGGGACTTCCAATCCCTCAAGATACCGAGACGATGTGAATATGGGTGGACTGTGTGTGTCATGTTATTTTTTACCCCGCAAAGCCTTAGGCGAAGTGGGGCTTGCCAAAACCACGCTTACGTGGGAAGTTCGCTTTCTTATCGGGTTAGCCATACCTTTGGACCGCGGCTGGCTTCTGTATAAAGTGGCGCCGGCATCGACTCGAATCTCCTTGACGACGAGATCTTCCGTAGGCACGGCCAAGTCTTTGGCATTAGCCAGAGCAGAAGCCAAAAGTTTCTGAAGTGGCAGAGCGGAGCGTCTAGGAATAAAAGAAAGTAAGGTGAGAGCCTCTTCTATTTTCTTACCGCGCAGAGTACGAGCCACCAAACGCACTTTGCGTGGCGACTGTCGGTAATTTGATAATGTGGCTTTAGCCTCTTGCATTTTTTTGCTGCTTACTTCTTACTCCCTACTTCTTCGTCTCCGCCGCACCCTTAACCGCCTTGGCGGCAGCAATTTCACTTTCCTTCTGTTTCAGTTCAAGGTCTTTCTGCATTCGACCGCCGTGCCTCGTAAACTTACGCGTCAATGAAAATTCACCAAGACGATGGCCAACCATGTCTTCACTGACCATGACTTGCACATGGTCCTTGCCATTATGGACACCGAAAGTGAAGCCCACCATCTCCGGAGCAATCTGGCAGGCCCTCGACCACGTCTTAATAACCCCGGCTGTCATGGGACTTTTGCCCTCTAACTTCTTGAGAATGCGAGGGTCGACATATGGGCCTTTTTTGGATGACCTGGTCATTTACTAAATGAAAAAGCTCGGGCGAGCTGTGCGAGATATAGTATAGATTCAAGACCTCATTGTCAATTCAATAAAGCCAAGAATGAGGGCCCGGCGCAGTTGCGCCGGGCCCTCTTACCACAAAGCCCCATTCAATAGACCGGAACGGGAGAAACCCTCACGTGGTTCTCCTCGACGAAGATCACGTGCTGGGACGCTACCCCTAGCCGGCGACCAGCAAACTCAATGGTGTTGACGCCGGTCGGGTTCTGCCAGATGTGGCTGTACCACACCACGCCATGGGTCAGGGCTTCTACCTTGACAGACATCTCTTCGAGGCCCTCCTGGGGCGGGCCCCAGGTGAAGTTGACGACGTACTGGAGCTCGCGGCCGGGTCTTGGGCGCTCCCAGTGGTAGACGTTGAGGAGGACGAGACCGGCGGCATAGAGACCGCCGAAGAGGTACTCGGAGTTCGTGTCTGGGACGTTGTGCGCGAGGCGGAAACCCGTCCTCTCCTCGGAGATCCGGTTCTCGCGTGCCTGGAAGTGACTGGTCGCGAACGCGGCATAGCGTGTCTTAGCAATGCGCTTGACCCCCTCTGGAATATGGATGGGGTCGGTGAAGTAATACTTCACCAAGAGAGCATTGGTAAGGCCGAGGTCGAGACCAAGACCTTTGAGCATGGCTGGCATAGACTCCTCCTGTAGTGGAAGTGGAGAACATTATGGGCACGTAGCTCATTTCTTTTCTAAGAGTGTCATGACGAAGACACAAAGTCAAATCGGAATGACGGAGGTCAGACCTCCGTCAGGATAGGTGAATTTGACTAAAGTCTGACTTTAGTCATTTAAATTTCGAGAGCTGTCCGAGCGCGAAGCGCGAGGACTATTCTGACAAGGCAAAGCCCCCTCTAGCGAGGGGGCTTTGGAAACCACTAAAACAACGTAGGTATTATCTAGCTAAGTAATACCTGAAGTTAACCGTTGTGGTTTCGACCACTCATTTCTCCGCGAAGCTTCTCAATGAAGCGGGATGCCGCTTCCTGTCCGCCAAGACCAAAGGAGAGACCCAGAGCAAGCGATACTGCAATGACCACGCCCGTAAAGAGCGTCTGGCTAAAGGCGGCGGCAATACCAAGCTGGGAAAGCGCCACGAGGATGGCGAAAATCCAGATAGACCACTTGGCGATAGCGCCAACGAAGTGAGCCGAGTCCACGCCCGCTGTTCGAGCGGCAGTGACAACGACCCGTCCGGTAACATCACCAATCACTCCAGCCACCAAAAGGACTAGGACTGCTGCCAAGACACGAGGCAGATAGCCGAGCACTACTTCCTGGAGGAAGAGGTTAACCTGAGAAAGGCCCAGGACATCCAGGGCGGCCACGAGAAACATTACTATGACAAACCATTTTACGAGACCTCCGACAAATGCTCCGGCATCAAGTTCAATGCCGCCGCGGCGCAGGAATGAATCCAACCCCGCTCTTCGAAGGGCGTCATCTACTTTGAGAGACTTGAAGACCTGCCAAATTGCCCGCCCCAAAAGCGCGCCGACCAACCAACCGAGCACGAGAATGACAATGGCAATAACAAGGTTCGGGACGAAATTGACAACTCCCACCCAGAGATTCTGGAAGGAAAGGGTCAGAACTTCTCCCCATGTGTTTAATAACATATATCTTGACTGAATTCCGCCAGCTGACGGATGTGCAAATGCACTTAGCTTCTAATAACTACCACCCTAAAGAGATACGTACTTCATTATACACCTAATAAATCAAGCTTTTGCAAGCTTATTTCGGAAGGTGTGGATAATCAAGCCTGCCTTGACGTCTAGATACCCAGTTTATTGAGTATTTTCTCGTGCTTGGCCTCCAAAATGTCCTTAATTAGCTTGTCGTAAATGCTGGTTCGGTATTGAAAGTCAGCCGTCTCGAAGGCGGCATAACGCAGTTCCTTGCCCAGCTCGGCTTCAAGGGAGGAGACTATCGAGAGGAGCTTGGCCTGACTCAAGTGGTCCCCCACCACCAGAATGTCGACCCGGGAATCGCGGTCGTGCAGGAAGACACCAGAAATCAAAATGAGTCTGATGGTGCCCGCCCTCGAAATTTTCTTGACTATATCTTTACTCGTGATGGGAGCGGCATCGACCAGAAAATCCTCAATTGCGTTAAGGTAAGGGTAGGAAACATCGAGCATGTAACCTTTGGCGCGCCTTTTGATAAGGCCGGCCTTAGTGAGGATGCCCAGTTCCCGGCGAGCAGTGTGCGACCTTTCTTTAGCCCTGTTAGCCACTTCCATAGAGGTGAAAGTGGAACCGGGGTTAAAGATAAATAGGCGCATAATCTTGACCTTAGCCTCTCCGCCGAAGATGTGGGAAACAGATTGCATGCGCCTATTCTACTATTTGAGGGTCACTTTGCCACCAGCTTCTTCAATCTGCTTTTTGAGAGCCTGTGCTTCCTCTTTCTTCATGTCTGCCTTAAGCATTGAAGGGGCGGCATCGACCAAGTCTTTAGCTTCTTTGAGGCCGAGTCCCAGCACTTCTTTGACTACCTTGATGATAGCGATTTTGTTGGCGCCGCCATCTGTAAGCTCAACTGAAGCGGTAGATTTTTCCTCCTCTGCGGGACCGGTTGCGGCAGGACCGGAAGCGGCTACGGCTGAAGCAGAGACGCCGAACTTGTTTTCGAAAGTCTTGACCAGTTCGTTCAATTCGAGCACGGACATGGTTTCGATCTCTTCGACTATTTTCTTAAATTTGGCAGGAACCTCTTTGGCTGCCTCTGTATTTGTAGTTTCTGTATCTTCCATGTTGTTATTTTAATTTTTAACTTTAGCAATTTCATTGAGAACCACCGCGAAACGCTGGATGGGAGAGTTGATGATGTTGACAAACTTACCGCGCAGAACTTCCATGGTAGGAATCTGGGCGATTTCCACCATTTCGAGTCCCGTCATGTAACGGCCCTCGAAGACTCCGCCGAGTATTTTAAGGTTATCCGGAAATTTCTTCTGGAAACCGTAGACACCGCGAGCTGGAGCAACGAGGTCTTCTCCCCATGCCAGAGCCAGTTCCCCTTCAAGCGGAGGCTCTGTGCCTCTAAACTTCTCGCCATCCAAGGCAAGTCTGGTCAAAGTCTTTTTGGCCACCGTATAGGAAACGCCCTCATCCTTCAAAGCGCGACGCATCGCTGTGGCGTTAGACACATTCAAGCCGCGGAAATTGACGAATACCAAAGACTTAGCGGTCTTTAACGCCGTCTTGAGTTTATCAATAACTTCCCCCTTTTTAGCTTTCGATATGGCCATCAATTGATAAGGCCAGAGTGGTTTAGTCTCGGTAGGACTTATGGATGCCTACTGTCTTTGACCTTATGGAAAAATACTCTACAGGAATAAAAATTTAATGCAAGCATGTACACAAAAGGGCGTTCGGAGAGAATCTCATCTCCGAACGCCCCGCTTTCTCTCTAGTACGTATCGTACTTGGTGGGCCGACCGGCGAGCCAGGAGCCAAGCAACCAGTGACTGACTGGGCCGGTCTGAATCCCGTACGCCTTCCCGGCGGCATTGAAGGCCAGATAGCGCCACCGCCCGTTGTCCAACCACTGGGTGCCGTTGGGGTGGCTCTCGGCCAGGGAGGGGTCGTTGTCGTTGATCCAGGCGAGCGAGTCCCAGTCCACCGGCTCAAGACCCAGGGACCGGTACTTCTCCAGGGCCCTCTCCCCGTCGAGGGGCACGTCCACTTTGAAGAAGTAAACTTCCTCGAAGCCGTGCGTGTTCCCCATCACGGGAAAGAGGACTCCTTTGTCGACCAGCTCCTGGAGCAGGGCGAGTTGCCGGGCATCTTCCGTAATCGGGGTGGAGCGCAGAACGTCTGCGCAAGAATGGAAAAGTCTGGTCACGGTAGCACGCATGGGCCCCTCCTTGAAATTGAGAACCGCTTCTCCTATTATTATACACCAAATCTAGGTGTCTTGTCAATGCCGGAGATTACCTCTTCCCTACCCGGCGGCGACTAACCATAAACTTGTTTGAATATTTTTTGGTTCGGCGAGACTTCTGTCCCTTGCCTGTGGGTTTGCCGTAATAAGAAATAGCGCGGCGGCGACCTCGGCCTGAACGGCCTTCTCCACCTCCGTGAGGGTGATCGACTGGATTCATGGCCGTACCGCGCACAGTCGGACGAACACCAAGCCAACGAGAACGACCGGCCTTGCCGATGGTTACCAGACGATTCTCATTGTTGGAAACTTCGCCAACAGAGGCCCAAGCGTTAGTAGGCACTTTTCTGACTTCGCTTGATGGCATTTTTAAATCAACGAAGCCTCCTTCTTTAGCGAGGATTTCGACGTAGTTACCTCCGGAACGGGCTATCTTGGCACCACCCTTGTGCTTCAGCTCGACATTGTAGACAAAGGTACCAACCGCCATGTTGCCAAGCGGCAGACGATTACCCGGAGTAACCGGAGCATTTTCGGAAACTAAATAAGTGTCCCCTACTCTTGCACTGTTATGCAGGAGAACGTAACGCTTTTCTCCATCATGATAAACAGCGAGACCAATAAAACCGGAGCGGTTGGGATCGTACTCAATAGTTTTAATGGTGAAAGGCACATTGATTTTGTTGTATGAAAAATCCACCTCGCGAAAAAGGCGCTTGTGACCGCCACCCTTGTGGCGGGTGGTAATGCGGCCCATGTTGTTTCTGCCGGTGCCGCGTCTGAAGCCGGAGGTCAAAGACTTTTCCGGCCTGTCTCCCGTCAAGACTTTGCGGAAATCTATGCCGGACATGTGGCGACGCGAATCAGTTGTTGGTCTGTACTTTTTCATTATTTATAGTGAGTTATCATGAGCTTGTCGAATGAGTTCATCGAACTATATTAATTCGATCTTATCTCCTGACTTCAGATAAACGTAGGCTTTCTTACCTC
>JBBDZA010000009.1:5382-26122 GCA_040900425.1 Parcubacteria group bacterium | reverse complement strand
TATATTAATTCGATCTTATCTCCTGACTTCAGATAAACGTAGGCTTTCTTACCTCCGCTCTTGACTCCTCTCTTGCCTCGGACGAAGACGGCCTTGGCAGGAATCTTAGCGACATGCACTTTCTCCGGAGTAACGCCGTAAGCATCGCGGACAGAAGCGCTGATGGACTTTTTGGTAGAATCCTTTGTGACTTCAAAAACGTAGACATTGGATTTGTCGGCCCCCAAAGCAGCTTTCTCGGTAATGCGAGGGCGTAGAAGAACATTACTTGGCTTTATATTGAGATTATTCATGTTTCTTGTGGCCTACTCCGGGCAAGACGGCGAGCGCCTTTTCGGGATTTTCAATGACCAGATATTTATATTCGAGAAGCGATAATGGGTCAAGGTTTCTCGCTTCAAAGACTTCCACGTTGCCAATGTTGTCGAAGGCGCGCTCAATCTCCTTATTCTTTTCAGACAAAGCGACCACTGTAGCATTATTTTTCTTAGATAAAATTCTTTCGAAGCCTTTGATACCAGAGAGAGACTTGAGAGCTTCTATGGCGACTCTGGTCTTCGGTTCGGACAAGACCACCGAATCGATGAAGAGCACCTCCCCATCCAAGAGTTTTCTCGAAAGGATGGTGTAGAGCGCTTTGGCCTTCATTTTCTTCGAGACTTTGCGTTCGAAGTTCTTTTCATTCCTGGGACCACCTGTCACTCCGCCGCCAACCCAGATTGGTGAGCGTGTCGAGCCGTGGCGGGCGCGGCCGGTACCCTTCTGCCTCCACGGCTTTCGGCCTCCGCCGCGCACTTCACTCCTGTCTTTGGTATGAGCCACGTTCTTACGCTTGCTTGAGAGCAGTGAATCGGCCACCTGTTTGACCAAGTCGGCATTCCAGCGCACACCGAAAATATTCTCCGGTAAAGTTACGGTGCCAGATTTCTTCCCATCCATGCTGTAGACTGCGCTTTCCATAATTTTATTGGCCCTTTATCTCAACGACACTGCCGCGCTTGCCGGGAATAGCGCCTCCGATAAAGATTTCCTTTGTTTCGGGAAGGATTTTTATAATCTTGAGATTCTTAACCGTGACTCGGTCTCCTCCCATGCGACCGCCCATGCGCATGCCTTTGATAACCCGCCCGCCGGCGCGTCCGCCTCCACCAATGGAACCCGGTTCGCGCTCTGAATGCTTCTGGCCGTGCGAACGAGGTCCGCCGGTAAATCTATGTCTTTTGACCACGCCTTGGAAGCCTTTACCCTTGGAGATACCGGAGACTGTTACTGCGTCCCCTTCTTTGATATTTCCCAAGGTCAGACCTTGGGAATCAGTAGCTAAGGTCTGACCTAGAGAATCATCAGAAGCTACGACAAGGGTAACGGGAAAGACTTCTCCAGATTCGTCGAATATTTGGGTCATGTTTACTTTTTTCGCCTTCATTTTCGTTAGATCATTTTGACGTCAATGTTGACTCCGCTGGGCAGGCTCAAGTTGGTCAGCGATTCGATAATCTTGGGGGTTGGGTTGAGAATATCGATTAGGCGTTTGTGAATACGCATTTCAAACTGCTCGCGCGCGTTCTTGTAGACGAAAGCGGCGCGGTTGACCGTGTATTTCTTGATATCAGTCGGCAAAGCAATTGGTCCTTGGACCTCTGCATCGTAGCGAAGGGCCGTATCAATGATTTGCTTGACCGAGACATCCAAGATCTTCGACTCGTAGGCCATGACTCGGATGCGCAGGCGCGTCGTTACTTCTTCAGCCTTGGGAGCTTTCACTGCCTTAGGCTTGGCGACTTTTTTCTTTTTTTCAGGAACTTTTTTGGTTGATTTTACAGCCATGTGGAATGCGCTAGAGTCTAGTCCCTAAGAGCAGGATTACGAGATGACCTTAGTAACCACTCCGGCTCCGACAGTCTTGCCTCCTTCTCGGATGGCGAAACGCTGTTCGTTCTCGAGAGCAACCGGGGCAACTAGCTTGACCGTAAAGGTAGCGGTGTCGCCTGGCATGACCATTTCCACTCCTTCAGCGAGAGTCACTTCACCAGTAACGTCAGTGGTACGGATGTAGAACTGTGGTTTGTAGCCAGTGAAGAATGGAGTGTGTCGTCCGCCTTCTTCTTTCTTGAGAATGTAGACTTCGGCGGTGAAGTTGGTATGAGGAGTAACTGAACCGGACTTGGCTAGAACCTGACCTCGGTGCAGATCTTCTTTCTTGACACCGCGGAGGAGGATGCCGGCATTGTCTCCGGCGAGACCCTCCTCTAGAGACTTGTTGAACATCTCGATACCGGTGACGGTAGTCTTGGTAGTATCTTTGATGCCGATGATTTCGATTTCCTCACCGACCTTGACTTTACCTCGCTCAATGCGACCGGTAACCACGGTGCCGCGACCTTCAATTGAGAAGATGTCTTCGATAGGCATGAGGAACGGCTTGTCAGTCTCACGGACTGGAATTGGGAAGTAGGTGTCGAGGGCATCTGTCAGGGCGAGAATCTGCTTAGACCATTCATCATCTACGCCGCTCGCTTCAAGAGCCTTGAGGGCTGAACCCTGGATGACAGGAGCATTGGCACCGTCATAATCGTATTTCTTGAGGAGATCGCGGACTTCTTCTTCCACAAGGGTAATGAGTTCCTTGTCGGAAACCATGTCGCATTTGTTGAGAAAGACGACTATCTTAGGCACACCGACCTGTTTGGCTAAGAGAATGTGTTCACGGGTCTGGGGCATGACGCCGTCAGTAGCCGCAACCACGAGAATAGCACCGTCCATTTGGGCGGCGCCGGTAATCATGTTCTTGATGTAGTCGGCGTGACCGGGAGCATCGACATGCGCATAGTGGCGGGCGTCTGTCTCATATTCCGAGTGGGAAAGGGCGATCGTAATACCGCGGGCCTTTTCTTCCGGGGAGTTATCGATTTGGTCGACGTTCTTGACGGTAGCCTTCTTGCCTGCGCGGTTAAGCACATTCAAAATAGCGGCGGTCAATGTAGTCTTGCCGTGGTCGACGTGGCCGATGGTGCCTACGTTGATATGCGGTTTGGAACGATCAAATTCTGCTGCCATAGTATTAATTTAATAGGTTATAAAGGTTTGTAAGTTATAAGTTGGGACGCATATCAAACCGTCTGATACATCATCTATTGAGATAATCTCAAAGACCAAGCCAAACGGCGTATAACGCGTAAGGGCTATGGTATAGAAAGTGGCTAAAATAGTCAACAGTCGGACCTTACTTACTCCCAGTCCTCGCTTCGATAATTCCTTGAGCCACGTTTTGGGGGACAATCGCGTAGTGGTCGAATTCCATGGTGGAAGAGCCGCGACCTTCAGTCATAGAGCGTAGTGAGGTAACATAGCCGAACATTTCGGAAAGAGGCACTTTGGCCCGGACCACTTTGAGCTCTCCTCTGTCTTCCATAGCTTCGATCTGGGCGCGCTTGCTGGAAAGATTGCCCGTGATGTCACCCATAAATTTTTCTGGCATGACCACCTCCACTTTCATAATAGGTTCAAGGATAACCGGTTTGGCTCTCCGAGCCGCTTCCTGGAAGGCTTGTGAGGCGGCAATCTTGTAAGCGATTTCAGATGAGTCGACGTCGTGATACGAACCGTAGTTGAGTTCGGCGGAAATATCGGTCATTTTGTAACCGGCTACGATACCGCGATCCATCGCTTCACGAATACCCTTTTCCACGGCTGGAATAAATTCCTGCGGGATAACACCTCCTTTGATAGCATCGATAAATTCAAATCCGGGCTCGCGGGAAGCGTTTTTCGGCACTTTTTCTTCCGGGTCATATTTAGGCAATGGCTTAATCTTAATTTTGACGTGTCCGTACTGGCCCTTACCTCCAGTTTGCTTAATATATTTATTTTCTACTTCGGCTTCGCCGGTAATAGTTTCTTTGTAAGCCACTTGCGGCTTGCCGACATTGGCCTCAACAGCAAATTCCCTCTTCATACGGTCGACGATAATTTCCAAATGGAGTTCGCCCATGCCCATGATAACAGTCTCGCCCGTTTCCTGGTCTGATTTAATTTTGAAAGTCGGGTCTTCGTCGGAGAGACGCTTCAAAGCCATACCCATTTTTTCCTGGTCGGCCTTGGTTTTCGGCTCGATGCGCAAAGAAATAACCGGCTCCGGGAAAGTGATTTGGTCGAGAATGATGGGATGGTTTTCGTCCGAGAAAGTGTGACTGGTCTTGGCATTTTTGAGACCGACGGCGGCAGCAATTTCTCCCGCAAAAACTTTTTTGACTTCTTCACGCTGGTTAGCTTGTAGCCGCACAATGCGGCCGAGACGTTCGTTTTCCCCTGTGGTGGAGTTATGCAAATAAGTGCCTGACTCGATAGTACCGGAGTAAACCCGGAAGAAAGTCAGTTGACCGACGAATGGATCGGATTGAAGTTTGAAAGCCAGAGCCGAAAACGGTTCAGTGTCTGATGCGTGGCGCTCCACTTCTGCCCCAGTTTTAGGATCAATTCCTTTAATGGCCGGAATGTCGAGGGGAGAGGGCAGGAGATCTACAACTGAATCAAGCACGAGTTGGACCCCTTTATTCTTGAGAGCCGAACCGGCCAAGACGGGAAAGATTTTATTGTTGATAACTGCTTTACGCAAAGCTACTTTGAGAGGCTCTAAAGGAATTTCTTTGCCTTCAAGATAATCATTAATAAGAACTTCATCACTCTCGGCTATTTTTTCGACGAGTTCGGCACGGTATTTTCGAGCGAGAGCGTGCAGACTCTCGGGAATTTCTTTTTCCACAACGAGACTGCCCATATTGCCTTCGAAGTAATAGGCTTTCATCTTTAAGAGGTCGACTACTCCCTCGTGCTTCTCTTCCTCCCCTATCGGAATCTGCATGCGCACCGCTTTCTTGGAAAGTCGGTCAACAATGGACTTATAAGAACGCTCGAACGAAGCGCCGGTGCGGTCCAGTTTATTGATAAAGCAAATGCGAGGCACTTCGGCTTCTTCGGCATAGCGCCAGTTAGTTTCTGACTGCGGCTCCACTCCGGCCACGCCGTCGAAAACGACCACAGCCCCGTCAAGCACTCGCAGCGATCTTTTCACCTCAACGGTAAAGTCGATGTGGCCCGGTGTGTCGATGATATTAAAACGGAACTTCTTCTCCTTTTTCTGTCTATCAGCGTCAGAAAGATAAGTCGGTGCCCAGAAACAAGTAACGGCGGCCGCAGTGATGGTGATACCGCGCTCGCGCTCCTGTTCCATCCAGTCTGTAGTGGTATCTCCCTCGTGCACTTCCCCAATATCATGCTGGGAACCGGTATAAAAAAGCACCCGCTCGGAAGTGGTGGTCTTACCAGCATCAATATGCGCGATTATTCCAAAATTTCTTACACGTTCTAAAGGATAGTCCCTTTCCATATAAAATTACCAGGCGAAGTGGGCGAAGGCCTTGTTGGCTTCAGCCATTTTATGAGTGTTCTCGCGCTTACGGACAGCATCGCCTTCGTTGTTCGATGCGGCAATGATTTCTTCAGCGAGTTTCTGGTGCATGGGCTTGCCTTTCTTGGCGCGGGCGGCGTCTATAATCCACATCATTGAAAGAAATTGGCGTCGTTCAGGGCGCACTTCGCGCGGAATCTGATAGTTGGCGCCACCGACACGCCTGGAACGCACTTCCATGGCCGGACCAGTGTTCTTAAGAGCCGCTTCGAAAACTTCTAGAGGGTTGGGGTTCTTTGTCTTCTCCTTAATTACTTCCAAAGACTCGTACACTATCTTTCTGGCCGTAGTTTTCTTGCCACGCTCCATGCAGTAATTTATAAACTTCGCGATTTTTTCAGAATCGTAAACGAAGTCGGGAGTTATTTTGGGTTTAGTCTTGAGTTTACGTCGCATTTTGAAAATTATTTACCTTTTGGCCTTTTGACTCCGTATTGACTGCGGGTTTGCCTGCGGTTATCAACTCCGGTGGCATCGAGCACACCACGCACGATGGTGTAGCGCAGACCGACGTCTTTGACACGGCCACCACGAATCATGACAACCGAGTGTTCCTGGAGATTGTGGCCGATGCCGGGAATATAGGCCGTCACTTCCATGCCGTTGGTCAGGCGGACGCGGGCAATCTTTCTGATAGCCGAGTTTGGTTTCTTAGGAGTTTTGGTCGTCACCTTGGTGGCCACTCCACGCTTGAAGGGAGAATTGTAGAACACGGGACGGTTCTTAATGGTATTAAAACCACGCGTCAAAGCAATCGCTTTGGTTTTGCGGGTAATTTTCTTCCTTTTACGCTTGATGAGTTGATTGATTGTGCTCATACAAAAATGCTCCCAGCGGGAGACCGTAACTCTACTAAACGCCAGCTTAAATTGCAATACCGGTAATAAGGCGGAATATAAGACCTATGACCGGGAAAATAAATCGCCACAGGAAGAAAATGAAGAAGAGTAGGAGCACGAGCCCATATCTTTCAAAAAATACCGTCATTTTATTAAGCTGATTGGGAAAGAAGGTAAAAAAGAGCTTGGAGCCGTCAAGTGGTGGTATGGGTACGAGGTTGAATATGGCGAGAAGAATATTGATGAAGACTATAAGAGCGGTGATTTGGACGAAGGCCGGGCTAGCCCAACTGGCTCCCGATGCCATCCCGATACGTAGCAGAAGACCAAAGACTAAAGCTAGGATGATATTTGAAGCTGGTCCGGCAACAGCCACCAAAGCTTCGGACCAGCGGCCGGGCCGGAGATTGTAAGGATTGTAAGGTACCGGTTTGGCCCAGCCGAAGATGAAGCCGCCTAAGAAATAGGAGGCGGCTGGTACGAGAAATGAGCCGAATGGGTCGAGATGCTTGACAGGATTCAGCGTCAGGCGACCCTGATACCTGGCTGTCTGGTCCCCGAGGAAACTGGCGGCATAGCCGTGAGAGACTTCGTGGATAACCACTGACATGATAAGAACGGCGATCTGAAAGATAAAGTCGACCTGGATACCTTGCATTTAGCGATTATATCATGTAACTTAACGGGAATGCCGAGAATTTGCCCTATCAATAATAAGGGCTCGAGAATGGGAGGAGGATACTCCAACCGCACCCGAGCCACCCAATTTAACCCCACCGGGTCTGTTCGAAAGTACCCTAATTTCCAGAAGAAACGCATTTACGTACCTGAATTGAAGAAGACCATCACCCTCATCCTCTCCACCAGAGCCATCAAGACCATCAACAAACGCGGCGCGCACAGCGTCCTCAAAAAAGCCGGGGTTATTTAAATATTTGAAATAATAGTAGAGAGTGATAAGGTGTGGCCAGGATATTCCCAAGCCATTCTTGATGTTAAGAAGACATTTTAATTACGCTTAAATGATTTTGTTGTTTGGTAGTAAATATACACATACGTTAATAATTCACTGTGGTGTGATATTAACGTAGGGGGCTCTAGTCGGATTCCCAGGCGTTGCCGTGTGAAAGGCGGCACTCTTTTAATTCAAGAAAGATTATTTAATTTCTAAAATCTTCCCATTTGTTTCAACCTTTATAGTCCCACTCTCGGCAGTACTGAAGATTTGCGAGCCAACTTTTTGCAAAATATCGAGCACTTCTTGGTGAGGATGGCCGTAAGTGTTGTCTTGGCCGGCAGATATCACAGCGTATTCTGGTGACACGGCCTCGGCAAACAGAAGTGAGGTAGAGGTGCGGGAACCGTGGTGACCGGCCTTCAGAACATCTGAATCCAATAACTTCGAATCAAAAGCGAGCAAAACGTTTTCTATTGGCGCTGGAGAATCCCCGGTCAAAAGAAAAGAGATGTCTCCGTACACCAGTTGAGCGACGATAGAAGCTCTGTTGGTTTCCCAATTCGAAACATCTTGATCAGGGAAAAGGATACGGAGCTTTACCCCGTCACCGAAATTTATGACCATGCCTCGCCTCGCAAGGAAACTCGGAATATTCTTCTCTTCCACTCTATTTCGCAACTCATCATCAATAGTATTGAGAGATTCCACTCCTGGTTCTAGAAACATACTGACTTTGTAACGACTCACCACTTCCGGCAAGCCACCGATATGGTCGCCGTCTGGATGTGTGGCTAGCACGATGTCTATGCGCCTGTCAGCAAAGGGTAGGATACCGCCAAGTTCGCTTAAAACTTGCCTGTTCCTCCCGCCATCAATAAGCATCCGGCCGTGGCCAGGAGAATTTATAAAAATAGCGTCACCCTGCCCGACATCGAGGAAATAAACGGTGAGGATGTCACTTGGCCTCCTCTCATAGACCGCGACCCAGACGAGAACATTGGCGATAATAAGCGCGGTAATAATGCCTTCTCGCCAGCGTCTCTTAATAAGATCCATCCCTATAGTATAATAGGCGCTATGACAAAATTATTTGAAGAAAAGAAGTTCAATATCCCCAAACTTAACGGTCTAAGCGAGAAGGCTATCGAGGAGCACCTCAAACTCTATTCAGGCTACGTTAAAAATACCAATACCGTCCTTGCAAAAATTGACGAGTATGCGCAAGATGCCGAAGCCAATGCTTATGCTCTTGGGGAAATCCAGCGCCGCTTCGCTTTCGAGTTCGACGGCATGCGAACGCATGAATATTATTTCGCGCATCTCGAGGGAGGATCCAACCCTTCGACTTCGCTCAGGGCAAGACCGCTTGAAAAAGCGATCTTGGAAGAGTGGGGTGACTTTGACAAGTGGCTCAATAGATTTAAATCAATTGCGCTCACCCGCGGTATCGGCTGGGCCATACTTTATTACGACTGTCACACCAAAAGACTTTTAAGCACCTGGGTAGACGAACATCATTTGGGACAACTCGTAGGTCTCTCTCCCATCCTCGTTCTCGATATGTGGGAACATGCCTATTTCATCGACTACACTCCGGCGGAAAAAAAGAAATATATCGAAGCCTTCTTTGCTAATCTCAACTGGCAGAATGTCGAGGAGAACTTTGTAAACGCCTCACAAGAATAATCAGAGAGAGGTAAATCAAAACGATGAACCACCATGGTAGAGGTGGGACAGCAATAGAAGCGAAAGAGAAACTGCTTAAATAGTGCGACACTCCTAAAATCCACGCGAGCAGAAGATGTGCCATGTAAGAAAATGGCAAGGCCAAGAAAGAACTTGCATAAGAGAGAACCGTGGCCACAAAACCGACAAACATAGTGGTAGGAATAATAAGTAATATCAGGATGTTGGCCGGAATAGAAACAAGTGAGAAATCTCCCATGGAATAGACTAGAAGTGGCAAGACCGAGGCTTGAGTAGAAACTGTAGTGACCAAAACTGTGCGCAAACCCCATCTCTCCGGAAACCATAGCATGTGCCTTTCGACAATGGGAACAATGTAAATAAGCCCCAGGGTAGCGAGAAAAGAAAGCTGGAACGAGGGGTCGAAGACCAATATTTTAGGATTATGGAGAAGCATCAGAAACGCCACTATGAGAAGCGCTCTGGGCGCAGAGAATTTTCTATGGAATGACTTGGCCAGGATGACTGTAAGCGCCATGAGCGCTGCCCTGACGACTGTCGCTTCAGCCCCGGTCATGATGACGAAGAGAATAATCCCTACGATCGACAACCTCGTGCTCCTCGATACTGTTCTCATAGATTCGGCAATGATAGTGATGTTGTAGCCGGAAAGTACTACTATGTGTATCACGCCAGAGCGGCGGAATTCTTCCAGAATATCCTTAGGCATTGCTTCCCTGCCGGAAATAACGAGACCTGATAGCAAACTGGCGTGCGGTTCCGAGAGAATTTCTTTGGTTTTGCCCACAAAACTCTTTTTTATTTTGAATAGCCATTCTTTGAGAGGATTGCCGTGCCCCTTTGACAGCACTTCGACTTTGGTAAAACTAAGCGTGTAATAAATATCGTTCTTGGCCAGATATTTCCCATAGTCGAACGGACGGCCGCCATCCTCATCGTCTATAACCCCCGGCTTTTGGAGCGACCCGGACACTTCCACCCTATCTCCATACTGGACAGGGCTGTAGAGATCCGTATTGACCAGTACTTTTTCTCCATTATCCGCTCGTAAGACAAAACGGGTCGTATTTTCTCTCTGTTCAGGCTCGCTTATAACTATCCCCTCTGAACTGGGAATGAGCTCTTCATGAAAATCTTTTATCGCGTAACGCAAGGCACCGATACCGAATGACAGAAACAAAAGCGCCAGGAATAAAACTTCTTTATTTATTATCTTATTCCAGAACCTTTCCGCTACAAGAATAAATGAGCCGATGAGTACGAGAAGTAGGGACACTAATGGCGCAATAAAAATGAAAGAGGAAACCAGAATGCCAGATATGAAACCGAATATGGATACGAGAATGCTATTTGTATTGGTCTCTCGGTCCATTATATAAAGCGGGCTCAAAACCGTCAGCAAAAGTGGTGGCGATTACGTCCGCCCGTTCGTTTAGAGGCACCCCGCTGTGGCCGGCCACATATTTCCATTCCACATTTCTGCCTTCCGCGAGCTCGAGTAGCCTTTGCCACAAATCCTGATTGAGCACAGGTTTCTTGCCTGCTGTTCTCCAGCCCTTCTGTTGCCATCTCTTAATCCACTCTGTCATACCTTTGGTAACGTATTCAGAATCGGTGTAAAGAGTAATTTCTTTGTCCAAAACAAATTCCAAAGCTTTGATAGCCGCGGTCAACTCCATTTTATTGTTGGTGGTGTGAGGATCCCTGCCGCCGAGCTCTACGACCCTGTCAGGATAGAGCACTATCACTCCCCAGCCTCCCGGTCCAGGATTTCCTCTAGAAGCACCGTCTGTATATATGGTAATCATGATTTCACAATGTCGACAATCCTCAAGCGCAATTCAGGGCGGTTACGGAAGAATGATTTTTCTAGATTAGCGAAAAGAGAAACTTGTGTCCCCGGAGCAAGGACCATCGAATAGGAAGCGGGGTCGGAGAAAAAAGATATGGCTTTGACATCTCTTGCTCCGCCATTAAAGACAATCTCGAGATGGTTATTCTCTTTGCCGAACTTTTTTATTGATTTTATTTCGGCCTTGGGAATTTTAAAAATCGGTTTTTTGTTCCCCATACCAAAGGGAGCGAAGGTTGAGACTAGTGTCCAGAGATTGTCGCCCACATCGGTTAAACTGATGGGCAAAGTGGAAACACGAGCACTCTCCGGACCAGATTCTAAACTGGCCAAAGTTCGAGAGAGCCGTTCTTCGAGAGTGGTCAAGCTTTCAAGCGTAACAGAAAAGCCGCCAGCCCCCGTATGCCCGCCAAATTCTATAAAAGAACCAGCGGCTACACTCATCAAAGTGAAAAGGTCATAGCCATTGTACGAACGACATGAGCCTTTGAGCGTCCCGTCCCCACTCCTACCCCAGACAAACACCGGCCGCTCAAATTCCTCGACAAGCGAATTGGCGACTAGTCCGAGAAGTGCCGGCCGCCACTCCGGATTGCCGATGACGATGACGGCCGACAGTTCCTCCCGGCCGGCCAGACGTGACTTGGCCTCTTTAACAACGCTCGCCACTACCCCCTTACGCTCATTATTTATCTGCTCCAGGTGGAGAGCCAGTCTCTGTGCCTCCAAATGATCTTTAGTTTTTAAAAGTTTGAAGGCATCTTCCGGCACACCCATGCGCGAGGCCGCATTGATGCGCGGAGTAATCATGAAGGTGACATCGTCTTCCGAAAGGTTCCTCTGGTCGAGATTCATCCTCTTGAAAAGGGCAGCGAGCCCGGGCCTCGGAGACTTGCGTAAGACGCTCAGCCCGAAACTAGCGAGAATCCTATTCTCTCCTACGAGCGGCACCATGTCAGAGAGCGTCGCTACAGCCACCATGTCGAGCGACCACTTCTCCATACCGGGCTTCACTCCGAAAGTTTCGCCCGCCGCCACAGCCTGCACCAACTTGAAGGCCACAGCCGCGCCGCAAAGACCTTTGAAGGGGTAATCGGAGTCTTCCCTATTCTGGTTAACAACAGCGTAGGCCGGCGGCAGATTAGGATTGGGCTTGTGATGGTCTGTAATGATGACATCAATGCCTTTGGTATTTGCAAATGCTACTTCTTCCTCATTAGCAATACCGCAGTCAATGGTAATCATGAGCCCGGCTCCGCGAGAAGCTATTTCTTCTATGGCTCCGCTATTCAATCCAAAACCTTCGTTATGCCTGTGCGGTATATAAAAAGAGACATTTTCATAATTAATGCGTGTGAAGAAATCCGAGAGCACCACGGCACCCGGCAGGCCGTCGCAATCATAATCGGAAAAAATAACGATATGCTCATTATCCTTAATAGCCTTGATAACCCGGTCGCGAGCCTTGGTCATGTCAGGTAGTAGGAGAGGGTCGTGCAATTTCCCGTAGTCGGGATTCAAAAAATCTTCCCGGTCTTCTGGTTTGATACCGCGCTCTTTAAGAAGTGCCTCAAATAATTCCGGAAAATGCTGCATTGGACTATTCTATCATGCGTATTAAGATGGATTTATGAAAAAAAGCTTTTCGCCCTCCCTCGAAGCCGGTAACGGCACCATGGAAGGCATCATCATTCTGGCTGTTCTCATCATTATCATGATATCGACTTATGGGAACCCTCCTCCTGACCGGGCGACCGGCCCTTCGGATAACACTCTATATCTCTCGGGGAACACGAGTGCCACTGGGGAAAATATAGGGACGCCAACCTCATCCTATGCTCGGAATATCTCATTAAGTACGGGTAATGCCCCTTACGCTTACCAGCCGTTCGAGGAATACATCACTATAGACAACAGAGGCCAAGACCCCGTGGACATTACAGGCTGGCGTCTCGAGAACGGCAAAGACAAGCGCGGCTACGATCTGGGAAGCGGCCTGCGCTATTTTGCAGCTGATGCCGCCACCATCGGCCAGGCAGCTCCATTCATCTCTCCCCTCGGCCTCAATTACTTCCAAAATATAGTGCTCAAAGATGGAGAAACAGCTATCATCACCACAGGTTCAATCGGCTCCCGCTCGCCATATAACATCGTGAGCTTCAAGGAAAACATCTGTTCCGGCTACCTTGAAGACCGCCCGGAATATACTTTCACTCCGCCTCTAACACGCAATTGCCCCAGACCGGCAAACGAGCCGGGGGTAGCCGCGCTCGACACCGAATGCCGGAGATTTATTGAAAGAATGGCCTCCTGCCGCGTCCCAGAGTTCGATACTAGGGATACCGAAGGAGAAATATGCCGCAATTGTGTGGACGGCCAGCCGCTCTCGGGTTCGTGCGTAGCCTTCATTAAAAGCCGTTTCAATTATGGTTCCTGCATCGCCAACCACTCAAGCGACGCCAACTTTTCCGGACGGACCTGGCGCGTTTTTCTCGGCCGAGGCTGGGAGATGTGGGCCAAAGAGTATGAAACGATAGAGCTTTTTGACCGACTGGGTCGGCTGGTAGACGAGGAGTCTTACTAATATGACTGAACAAAATTGCATTTTTTGTAAAATCGTTAACGGCGAGATACCTTCTTATAAAGTGTACGAGGATGAAAATTTTCTGGCGTTCCTCGACATCCACCCCCAATCGCCCGGACATACCCAAGTCATTCCCAAAAAACACTTTAGATGGGTTTGGGATATTCCATCAGAAGCAGACGAACCCTCCTCCGCCAAGGCTACGGCGGGCAAGTATTTCGAGGTGGTGAAAAAAATTGCCTTAGCCCAACAAAAAGCCTTTGGAACGGATTTTATCCTTTCAAAAATAATCGGTGACGAGGTCCCCCACGCCCACATTTGGGTTTTCCCTAACTCGGACATCGAAGGTGATCCTAAAGATTTCGAATCAAACGCTGAGAAAATCAAAAAATTTATATAAAATTGTATTTTGCTTTTTTATTGACACTTAGTATATAAATGTGGTAGAATTTAAGGAGGAGGTGAGATCATGCTCTTAGTCGTAGCCCAACTACTCATCGGTATTCTGGCCATTGTCGTCGGCCTCATCGGTTGGACGATGCCCATGTCCTTCGACTACACCCAGACTTCCAGCAATTACAGAGTCGGGGTGAAAGTGCTGACCATGTTCGGAAGCCTGGGGGTGATCCTGGTCGGAGTGATCTTGGTCGGAGCTTTCCTGGCCCAGGTACGTTTCGTGTCCAGTAAGGAATGACCAGCACCAAGGGTTCAAGTCCCGCATGGAGAGGCTCTACACAGCTTCACCGTGCGGGGCTTCTTTATTTCTATAAAATATATTTCATAAATATTAGGATAATCCAATATAAGATTACGTTATCTTTTAGCTATAGCTAACTTATAACGTATATAAGAAATTCTAAATAAATAGTAGCTAGCCCATAAGACTGAAGTCTTCTCGTAAGTGTTTGTCATTTTCTAGTTCTTCAACAATTAAATACAGAAGATTTTTACCAATACCAAAATCTGTTTTCAAAAGGGTTATGATGTCTTCGCAATCATATGGATAAACCCAGACACTATCTTGTAAGCGCCTTATTCCTGCTTGGTTAAAAAGATACCTTACTTGTTCCCTAACTTTCTTTTTATTCTCCGGAATATCGAAAATTATTACCCTCCACCTCTTATCCCACTTTCTTGGTCTATGCCATTTAAAGTCAGCGAAATGCCATTTACGCAATAAATTCTCCCCTTCTGGTGTCATTTTATATCTCTTGCCGTCATAGAAAAGCAGTCCTCGCTTAACTAATTTACTTGCTGAGGAACTTATATACTCTTTTTGTCTCTGATTCGGAATTAGTCCAAGTTTATACATCGCTTTTACAACATTAGGAGCAACGAGAGCCACACTTAAAACACCGAAATCAGCGACGGTTTCCAATATTAATTTCTGCAAATCTCTCCGCCTAGCTCTTACTCTACTTCTTTCTTCTAATTTACCCATACGTTATATATTAGCTATAGCTAAATTATAACGTGAGTGGTTAAAAATAACAACCATACAATAATTATGGAGCTGGGTGAGATAGACGATGATACGTTTTTCGTACTATTTCCCGAGAGCCTCTATGCCGGGCAGAGTACCAGTGGCTAGGAAGTCGAGCATGGCGCCGCCGCCAGTCGAGACGAAGGAGAATTTATCGAAAAGACCAAGTTCCCTAATAGCGGCAATGGTGTCTCCTCCTCCGATGATGGCTTCGGTAGAAAATTCAGCAATCATCTTAGCCAAATCAAGAGTGGCTATTTTATAGCCGCTTTCATAACTGCCGAGTGGACCGTTCCACAATACAAGCTTGGCAGATGAAATAATCGGTTTCAAATTCTCAATGGACCTTGGCCCGGCATCAAGTATTTTGCCGTCTTTAACAATAGTGTCTTCCGGCAGAATTATCTTGCCGGTGTTTAAAAGCTCTCTTAGCCCGAAATTCCCTTCCTTCACGAGTGAATGGCCGATATCCACACCTTGCTCCTTTAAAAAATTGTTGGCCAAAGCTCCTCCTACAAAAATGTGGTCGGCTAAACCAATAAATTTCTTCAGTAGAGGCAGTTTGGTGTCGAATTTTGCCCCGCCGAGAATAAAGAGGAATGGTTTCTTGGGATAAAAAGCTTTGGAAAGTTCTTTGGTCTCGAGAGCAAACTGGAGACCGATGAAACTCGGTAAGAACTTGGGCACTTTCACTATGGAAGCATGCTCGCGGTGCGACGCGGAGAAAGCTTCATTGACGTAAATATCAGCTTGACCAGCCAGTTCCTTGGCAAACTTGTCTGAATTGCTTTCCTCGCCCGGATTATCCCGTAAATTTGGGAGAAGAGTGGCACCTTCCGGCACATAAGCTTGGAGAGGGTCGAGCGAGGAGCCTTCCGGCTCCAAGTGAGTGGCAATGACAACTTTGGCCCCTGAATTTTTCAGATATTCAAGCGTGGCTAAAGATTTCTTGATGCGGAAGTCATCAATCACTTTGCCGTTCTCTATAGGCACGTTCCAGTCAACCCTGACGAGCACCTTCTTGCCTTTGAGATTCCTGGCTTCGGTGATTGCTCTCATTTTGAAATAAGTGATTCGGCTATTGCTTTGAAACTTTTATGGTCGAGGGAGGAATGCCCAACCAGAAATCCCTTGATGCCCGTTTCATGGGCAAGAGCGAAAGCATTTGAAGGCTCTACGGAACCGCCGTAGAGAATGGGAACGCGTTCGGCCACCCTCCGCCCGAACATGTCGGCTAGAATTTTTTTGATGAACATCACAGATTCTGAAAGATCGATGGGCACCATGGCACCTTTGGCGGTTTTGCCAATAGCCCAAGCCGGCTCATAGGCAATAGCCACCCTACTCACTGCTTGACGAGTAAGGCCGGCAAGAGAGGCTTTAAGCTGTTGCCGCAAAAATTCGAAGTGTTCGCCATCTGTATCAGGAGTCTTCTCTCCGACAGAGACCAAAGGCGTAATATTAGAACGGAGAGCTACTTTGATTTTCCGAGAAACGAGCTCATTCGTCTCGCCCACAGCTCTCCGCTCGCTGTGGCCGATAATAGAGAGTCTCGTTCCAAAACTTTTGAGTATATCAGGGGCAATCTCACCGGTCTGGGTCCCTTGAAATTCGGACGGGATGTCTTGGGAAGCGAGGCGAGCAAAATTTCGGGAATAGCGGGAAACTAGTTCCAGATAAGGCAAGGGCGGAGCGATAAAAAGAGAAAGCTTTTTATAAATTTTAGAATTTCTAGAAAGCTGGGTAAGGAGAGCACGGGCTTCAGCCAAAGAGCCTGGCTGATTTTTCCAATTGGCGACTAGAATAGGTTTAGCCACAGGCCGATTATAACACGGGCAGAGCCTAGATCTCCTGCCATCTTTTAACCTTCCATTGCCCGCCCGGACCACTCGTAAACATGGTTTGAGATAGGCCGATAGTGTAGTGGACCTCTACGTTATTTTTGAGAGTTAAGGTATGGGCCGTCACAGCGCGCAGGATAACATTATTGCTCAATTCAATTTCTCCATGTGGAGCGTATAACAGAAGATTACCAGTCACGTTATTGCCGGAAATAATGGCTTTGTCGCCCGTGCCGGCTAGAGCCCCGGTATTGCGCGATACCAACATCACATATGAGTCCGGA
Source organism: Parcubacteria group bacterium (assembly GCA_040900425.1). GTDB lineage: Bacteria > Patescibacteriota > Minisyncoccia > Phycocordibacterales > Zambryskibacteraceae > UBA5004. The sequence continues at coordinate 9,107 of JBBDZA010000009.1, read as the reverse complement.
TTGGGAGTGCCGCCAGATTCCGAGCCGTAAAACTCCGGATTATTGTTTAGAGTAATTAAACCTCTTTGGGTTGGATTGGAAGCGGAGCGAACTACGAGCGGCACGCTTTTGTTGCCAAGAGAGTCGCTCACTTTAAATTTCGGATTATTGTTTATAGTAAAGTTGCCGTTAACCCAGATGGCGCCGGCCATAATTATCACGGTGCCGTTACCACCTACTTCGAAATCGCAATTAATCTTGACCGGCCCGAGAGTGACAGTACCGCTGGTGATTTTGTACGGGCAAGGCGAGTTTATCACGCCGCCCGAAACCGCATCACTTTCCCACTGGTCAAGGAGATCGTCAGAAATCGGCATGGGAAGAGAGAGTTGATCCGGACTCGTAGGATAGGCTGTCCCGGGGGTAAGCGGGTCCGAACAAGGACTCGCTGGACTGTTGAGAAAATTGAGAGAAGAACTGTTGATAATCTGATAATGGGCGTCGCCGCAAATCTTTGTGTTCCCTTTGATTTCATGCGCATAGGCCGTACCCAGAATATTGGCCGCTTCGATCACTCCGCCTGCCCCGCTTGAGACAGCATCTCCCGCTATGCGGGTACCGCTATCATTTGATTTAATGGGCCCCTCCGAGTAGACGTTGCCGATAACCTTACTAGTGTTCAACATATTAAGCCCTCCGATTCCCACCTGAACAGCGGAGTGGAAAGAGAAGCCGTCAGAAACGGTAATATCTTTGAGCACTGTGCGAATGTGATCGTTTGCATTCCCTTCCGAGATAATCTGTTGTTCATTGAGGCCTACGGTATCCATATTAGTGATCGCCACAGCACCATCGAGAGTGAGAGTCAGGGGAAATAAGGCTGGTAAATTGTTTCTGACTCTATAGAAGGCATCTTCACTCCCGGCTTCGGCGGTAAAATAGCTTTTCTTGGAAGATTCAAGTGTTTTAGCCATAGCCAGTTGAGAAACGATCGGAGATGTCACACCCAAAACAGCTCCTATGGCTACGATAGTGAAGATAACCGTAACCACCACCAAGGCCTGACCCCCATTTTTTTTCATTGTTTTCATTATGGCAAATATGAACCGCGCAGGACTACGGTGGAATAAAAGTTCTTCGATCTGAAACTTGTCCCCTCGCCACTCTCAACGGTCATTTCGATTTTGAGAGCTTCCGATTCAAGAGTGGTAATGCGTCTGAAAACTAAATTAGTTACCCGGACAGAAGCGGGGGTGAGCGGCCCCAGATTAAAACCGTTTTCTTCTATCTCGATTCTCTCATTTGCCACAAGAAACCTCACAGTTAGAGGATTATCATCCCCGTCCTTCTGATTGAGCAAGAGCTTCCCGGGTGATGAATCCCAGACACTTTCGGCAACAGCGATGCTCGAAGATCCCCGAACCTCTCGCACCAGTCTTTCTAGCGCCACCTGGGCCGTAGTTTCAATCGCCAAGGTACTCTCTAGAGAACGGTAAGAGCGCGAGAGCGAAAAGAGCGAGTTTATGATTACAAACACGGTCAAAGTCAGGAGGAAAACATAGACAAGCATTTCCACCAGCGTCATTCCTCTCTGTCTAGATTTAAAAAAAATAGTCATTGGAGTTTAGCAAGATAAGTCGAAAGCGAACGGGTAGTGGTCGCCCCGCCAGAAAACCAGGAGACTGAAACAGTGAATTTTTTGGTATTGGGATCGAGCGTTCCACCACTTGAGACAATGTCAAATGAGCCGTCCCGATAGACATCCGTCAAAACTACGCTTCTTTCAAATACTCCGTCGATGAGAAAAACTTCGGTCGTCTTCTGCCAGGAACCACTGTTGAAAATTAGAAAAAAAGGCACTCCAGCACTTTGAGAAGCGATGTTAGTAGTCCAGTCATCGTCCCGCAAAATCCTCATTACCTCAAGCCCTTCTTCGGCCAAAAAAGCGGCTTGAATCTTGGCCGTATTCTCAAATGAAGCTTTTGAGAGAAAAGTTGAGATCCCGGCCACACTCATAAGTACAACTGAGACCACGGCTACTGAAATGACCGCCTCGATCAAAGTGAATCCCATGTCTCTTTTCATATCATTAATTGATTTCTGATAGCCCTGTTTCATAAATACTTATAGTCTTAGTTAGTGAAGGGTCCGAGACGAGGGATACGGTAACGGTGCCACTACTTGCCGCCTTGCCGGATAAGCGCCAGAAGATTACATTTGAACCACCGCCAGAGAGTGCCACCTCTCTAATCTCTACAGCCGGGTTAAGCGCCACTCTTATATTGTCGCTAGCAAGTGGCACATAGTCATCTCCCTTAAAGATAACCAGTTCGGTGAGAGAAAAATGGACACCATATTGAGAATTATCTTTGGAAGAGAGGGAGATCGAGCGTGCCTGGGAAAGTGTTGAGGTGATAAGCGAAGCACTTTTCTCCAGGGCTTGAGATGAGTTAAGCCTGGAAAATGAGGAGGTGGTAACGACAATGACAAGGCCTAGAATAGCTAGAGCGACCAAAATTTCAATGATAGTAAAGCCTTTCATTCTAGATATAGTCTACAAGAGAATAGGTCGGAGCAAGCATCGAGATGGCAAAGATGCCCACTCCGATACCGATAATAATCATTAATACGGGCTCGATAATAGTAGAGAGGTCCTTGGTCTTCTGATCAACTTCGTTCTCATAGAAACTCGCCACACCCATAAGCATTTCGGCAATCTTGCCGGTCTCTTCACCGACCGCTACCATCTCGCCGACGAAGAGCGGGTAGAGATATTCGTGTTCGACAAAGACGCTTGACATCGGTTCGCCCTTTTCTATAGCCGCCCTGACCTCTGTCAAAGCTTCTTTGTAAAGATGGTTCTGCATGACGTCAATCGTGACATCGAGAGCAATAACAATTTCCACCCCGCTCGACAAGAGCGACGAGAGCGTGTGAGTACTTCTGGCCGATTCGAATTCTTTAATCATCGTGCCGATAACAGGGAGGCGAAGAGAAACATTGTCTTTAAGGTGGCGACCGGCTGAACTACGTAGAAACGAGACGGTCAAAACGGCAAGAAGAACGAATCCGGCCACAACTGCCAAGGTATTATTGACCAAGAAATTGCTTAAATAGATAAGCACGCGGGTTGAGAGCGGCAATTCCACTCCCAAACCTTTGAAAGTGGCTGTCAGGGTGGGTACCATAAAGATGAGGAGAAGAATGGCGAGGATAATCATGACCGCGATGATGACTGCCGGGTAAATAAGCGCTCCGCGCACTTTCTTGGCCAGGAGATACGACTTTTCCATTTGGTTGGCGACGATACCAAGCGAGCCGGAGACATTGCCCGATTCCTCACCGGCCTTAATCATGGAAACGAAAAGGTGGGAGAAGACTTTGGGGCGTTTGTTCAAGGATTCGGAGAGTGTCTTGCCATGACTGACATCTGCTTCCAGGTCAGCCAAAAGTTTCTTGAAGGGCCTGCTCCTGGATTGCTTGCCCATGACAGATAAAGCCCGGGTCACGGATAGGCTGGCCTTCATCATGAGGCCGAGATTCTTGGCAAAAGTAATTTTCTGGTGCGTCGTGATGCCACCCAATAGACTGTCGAGCGCAATGAAAGAAGCAAAACTTTTTACTTCCTTGATGGAAACTACGCTACCTCCTTCCTCGCGAATGACGCCGTAGATATCAAAACGATTTTTAACCTCGAGAGTGCGCTCGTAGAGCTTGCCTTCTTTATCTTTAGCCTGATATTTGTA
>JBBDZA010000009.1:0-5282 GCA_040900425.1 Parcubacteria group bacterium | reverse complement strand
TCTATCATAGTCATCATGCCCTCAAGCTTAGCCTGCTCCTCTATCTCACCGGCTGTGGCGCCTTTCATGATGAGAGCTTTGATGGTCGGCGTAACCTTGAGCACCTCGTGGATGCCTATGCGACTCGCGTAACCGTCTTCGCTGTCTTTACCGGACTTCGGCTTCCAAAAAGGAATCTTGTCCCAATTGTCCTTAGCTCCAATTATTTTCTCCCCCCGGAGCAGAGCCAGTATTCTATCGAGCGAGACGACATTGCCGAGCGAGGTCAATTCTTCCTTACTCAAGAAATATTTAACCTTCGAAGCCGAGAGTTTCCTGACCAGCCTCTGCGCGATGACAATATTAAGAGTGGAGACCATGAGAAAAGGCTCTACTTTCATATCTAAGAGTCTCGGGATAGCACCGGCGGCCGAATTGGTATGCAGGGTCGAGAGCACAAGGTGGCCGGTCAGTGAGGCGTTGATGGCCAGCGCCGCCGTTTCGTTGTCGCGAATTTCCCCGACCATGATAATGTCCGGGTCTTGGCGCACGAGAGTCCGCAAGCCGTTGGCAAAAGTAAGTCCTATCTCTGGGCGCACTTGAGTCTGATTGATACGGGTCATTTGATACTCGACCGGATCCTCGATGGTAGAAATGTTAACGCTCGGCATGTTAACAATGTCGAGCATGGTGTAGAGAGTGGTCGTTTTGCCCGAACCGGTCGGCCCGGTGGCCAAAATCATACCGGTTGTGACTTTGAGTGACTTGTGTAAATCGTCTAAGCCGCGACCGTGGAAACCGAGACTCTCCAGAGTGAAGCCAGAGACACTCTCGCGCAGGAGGCGCATGACGGCCTTCTCCCCATAGTAGACCGGCAGAGTGGAAACTCTGAAAGAAACCTTTTCGCCTCCGGCATCTATCTTGAAGCGACCATCTTGGGGTATGCGCTTTTCATCAAGCTTGAGACTTGAAAGCACTTTAATGCGCGCGGTGATGCCGGAGGCAGTGTTTTTCGGCAGGACCATAGCATCGCGCAGAATGCCATCTATCCTGTAGCGCACCAACACCTTGTCTTCTTCCGGCTCAATGTGGATGTCGGAAGCATCCTGGATAATAGCGTGCTTTAAAAGAGTATCGACGATACGCACTACTGGAATGTCCTCGGCCAACTTTTTCAAATCGTTTTCGGTAATATCCTCGCCGTCTAGTTTCTCGCCGACGGCTCGCAAAGAGCTGGCTTCCTTTTGGATGATGTCGCCGAATTCGGCCTTGAGCGTCTTCTGGTACGAAAGCAAGGCCCACTTCATGGACTCATCGTCCGTCAGGCGGGGCAATATCTTGAGTCCGACCTTTTTCTTGACGAAATCGATGGCCGTCAGGTCTTCAGTATCGAGCATGGCCACTTCGAGGCTCTCATCGGTTTTTCTGAAAGCAATAATATTATGGTTCCTGGCAATCGGCTCCGGGATAAGAGATAGTACCGAGAAATCAAGCTTCTGGTCCTTAAGGTCGACGAAGGGAATGCCCAGGATATAGGCCCGCATTTTACGCAGGTCGTCTTCGGTCAAAGCGCCTTTGTTCACCAGCACTTCTCCGATCTTGATATTTTTTTCTTTGGCTTCGTTTCGGGCAAGTTCAATCTCTTTCTTGGAGACCAGCCCCGAGTCAATCATAAAACTCTCGAGTTTGCTTTCGTCAATGTGCATAATTCACTTTATTTTATCACGCAATGATAAAACAAGTCTGTGGAGCAATTAAAACTCTTCAAATTCAGGATCAAAGTTGATCTGGATGGTGGAGAGGCACGTCGCTTGAAGTGAAACATCGTCAGTGACCGTCACAGTCGTATTCTTCAGGCCGATAGTGCTGTAGACAATGCTGAAAGGATTGGTAGAAGGAGCAGGGTTTGTGGGTATGCTCGTGCCACTCCATGAGTATGACAAAGGCAGAGTACCGCCAGAAACAGTAGCTGTCCAAGTTACAGTCTCGCCGACAAGAGCAGTCCCCTTATCAGCTGAACAGGAAACGCTCATGGGACTGCCGGAAATCACCAGATTAAAATTAGTTTGTTTGTTTAAGGGTGAGCCAGTAACGGTAATGGGGTAAGTACCGACAAGAGTACTTGGCGAGACGGTAAAGGTGATGACCGAGGTGCAGGTCGGCGAGCAGGATGAATTAGAGATGGAATAGGTGGTCCCGCTCGGCACACCGGCAAGAGAGAGTGTCACTGATTGGGTCGGCGAAGCTGTCAAAGTTTTCGTAATAGTATTTTGGGTGAAAACATTGCCACTGCCCTTAGTGACAGAAGACGTTCCGGAATTAGAAAGATTATAGTTGAATGACGCTACAGTAATACTTGACCAGTCGCCGCAGTTGTTATTTTCGTTCAATTCGGTAATGACGCCGTTGTTGGTAGCGGCACTCTTGTCAGCGCAAACACGGATATAATAATTGCCAGCAGAAGGGAAAGTGTAGGAAAGGGTAGCGTTGATTGAATTGCCGGTACCAAGCGCACTTCCTCTGACATGGGTGCCTATGTCGGTGGCGCCAGCTCCACTGGCGCTTGTGGCTCTCTGGAAAAGATTGGTGAAGCCCGCGCCAGTCGAAGCAGTCCCGATGTTGGAAACTGACGCGGACAAAGTGACTGGTAAACCGACTGTAGCTGTGCCAGGAGAAGAGGCACCGGCCGTCAGGTCAGGCAAGTCAATCGGGCAATTCGTCGTAGTCCTCGCCACTATGTTGGAGTAACCGCTGTAAAGACTGGTGTCATGATTGTGCGCACGGATACGGTAACGGTAGAGCGTGCCTGAAGTGACACTCGTGTCGTTGTACGGCGAGACATTTTTGGTGTCAATTTGGGTGAAGTTGGTGCAACCTGAACCGGTACAGCGCTCGATGTGGTAGTGAGTAATGCCGGTTGAATCAGAGACAGACCAGGTGAGAGTGTTTCTGGGATTATCACTGGCATTACAGCTCGTGGTAACGCTATCGAGAGTGGGGGTGGCTGGGGGACCTGAAAAATCATAATCAACCGTTACCGTCTTTGTGCCGCCGTTATTAACACTAACGGTACAGTCACGGTTACCAGAACCTCCTATAGAGTCACATCCACCAGCAAGCCAGGACGAGAAAATGGTGGTGCCAGAAGTAGCAGGTGCTCTAAGTACAGCTGAAATACCGCCGGAGTAGGTACGAGTGTAGTTGGTGATTCCAGCAACATCGGATGGGCCACTGACTCGGCTTATGGAAACGTTAGAAGCGGTACGACTTTCAACGTTGAGGGTAGTGGTGGTGGTGTAATTGACAGTTACAGTTTTATTAGCGGACATGGTCACATTGCAAGTGCGATTACCAGTGCCGCTGGTACTGTTACATCCTGACCAACTGGAAAAATTGGCCGAACCACTGGTGGTGGAAGCGGTAAGAGAAAGACTAGTACCATCCGCCACAGTCTTAGTGTAATTAGTGGTGCCACTATAAGTCGAAGGTGAGCCTGTAATAGAGACACTTGAAGCGCCGGAAGAATTAACACCTAGAGTGTAGTTAGTGGCTACAGCGCAATTCGGAGTAGTGAATGAACCTGAGACTACGTCTTGTAGATACAGAAAGCCATCCCCATCATTAACGTAGGTATCCCACACGACGCTATAAGAATAAGTTGTATTGTTAGAAAGATTATTTAGAGTTCTTGTTCCATCGCACTCCCTAACGACACTTTCTACTCCCGTAACTGTAACCGTGGACTGCAGACACGTCCCATGCTGGCCTCCGTAAGTCCAAGAAAGAGTGGCTTGAGGAGTATTGTTAACGCAGGTGGTGGTGGGCGAAGCGGAACTACAGGCCGGAGCGGAGATTCCCAGGCCGGCGGGCTCTGTCCATTGTAAAACTTGCGGAGCATTACTTGATTGAGCAGAGGCGAAATTGGCCGATATTAAAACAGCAAGAGCAACGAGTGCCCCGCCCAATAATATGGCCGCGGGAAGAATTTTATTCTTAGATAAAAAAGTGTTTACCACTAGCTAAAGTATACCAAGATACTTATGTGAAGCCGTTGATTGTTATCCACAACTAGTAACTGTCGGCCCGCTGAAGATTCTCGTCTATGGCTTTTAAAAAAGCCGAGAGGCCTTGCTCGACTGCGGCCGGATCATTACCCGGATAAGAACGTGCCCACTCTTCGACAGTTAATTTCTCTGCCAACTCTTTGGCTTTTCTAAAAGAAGCGGCCGCGTTAGAATATTTTTTAAGATTTAGTTCGGCCACTCCCAGAGCATTCCAAAGCCACGGATTATTTCTGGCCTCTGGCACCTTCTCAAGGGCTCGTTTCAGCTCTATTTCTGTTTGGGCATATTTGCCATTCTTGGAGAGAATCCAAGCCAGGTCATTGTAACCGGCCCATTCGGAAGGCGCCCACTCGGTAAACCTGCGGAAGTCTCCCTCGGCTCTTTCTAAATCCCCTGTTTGGTTTCGATAGCCATAAATCAGTCCGCGGATGTAGAGTGAGCGAAGGTTTTCGGGATTGGCTTCCAGTTCTTTGTTTATTTCTTCCAGGGCACTCGTAAAATCTCCTCTCACGAAGTAGATCCGAGCCAACTGATAGTGGCCCCATAAAATTCCAGGCTCTATGGCTACTGCTTTCTCATAAGCTTTCTCGGCTATCTCTATATTGTATTCCCCACCCCCGGCTACGCCGTTGTAGTAATAACTGCCAATAGCCATAGCCAAATCTGCATCACTCGCACCAAGGAGAATAGCAAGTTGAGGTGAGCGGTATTTCTGCCAAAGAACTGAAGCGAGCGTATCCCGGCCCAAGTAGACGCTTGCGCCTACTATTACGATAATTACAATCAAAAAACTCTGCCATGGCTTCATGATGCTTACATCATACAGTATGTTATATTGATTCCAGACCAACAACCACGCGGAAAGGAGAAGCTCATGAAAACAACGCTACTCATCGTAGTCCTCGTCGCCCTGCTTCACGGTTTCGCGTTCGGCTGAGGAGGTGCTGGCCCCTGCACAGGTGTGCAGGAAGGCGTTGACAAGGAGGCGTACCTCGCCATCTACGACGAAGCGAAGGGCGTTTTCCTTCCGGTCCCAGGTGACATCGGACGAGTGCCCGTAACCAAGGACGGGAAGAAAACGTACTGCTACCTGCCGGTGCATACGCACTCTGGCACGGGCGGCACGCTTCATCTCGCGACGGATCCGGCCAATCGCCTGGAGATGTCCTTCGTGATTCGGGAGGTATCACGTCGCTTCAAGCATCCCGTCTCCGATCTGGGAATCCACGTCAACGGAGA
>JBBDZA010000008.1:0-1326 GCA_040900425.1 Parcubacteria group bacterium | reverse complement strand
ATAGTCTCTCGGCATTCGCCAAGGCTGATGGGACAAGAGTTTCCTCGTACCATCAAAACTGCCGTCCTCCTACTTTCGTAGGGGGATTTTTATTTAAACCATACTTTGAATTGGAAAAATAAACTTCAAAATATGGGCGATTCTTTGTCATTAACACTTGACATTTCCAAATCACCACCACAATTGCGACGGAAGGGTACGTGTTCCCTTACTATCGTTTATTGGGGTGTTTTCCTTGAAACCTATTTTCATTCCTCATGTTTCCTATCAAGATCTTCTCATCAAGCAGCTCCAACAACATTATTCAGGTGGTTTCCTCGTTCTTCATAAGGACGATTGGCCGCTGATCTCCAAACTATGGATGACCGATCTTTCTCCCATCACTACAATGCTATGTCCCTTTTATAGTGATCGAGGACCTGAACCTCGTGATCCTGCCTCCATGCTACGTTGCTTTCTTGTTGGCCTTATGACACATCCCTCGGAAGGAATTACGGAATGGGTGAAGATTCTCCATCGTACACCCCTCTATGCCATTCTCAGCGGTTTTGAGCCTGGTGATGTCCCAGGTGTTGGCACTTTTTATGACTTCTTCCATCGTCTTTGGGCCTCGGACTGCAAGAATGTGACCCCCAGATCCAAGAGCAAAAGACTTCGAAAACGTAAGCCAAAAAAAGGAAAGAAAGGTGAAAAAGCACCTACTACCACACCCGGTCGCGTAAAACGATTGGTCGAATGGATTCTGCCCAGAGTCGACCAAAAAAAGAATCTGCCCACGGATCGTCTATTCGATTTTTTCCAAGACCACATACTTGCGATTTCCTCTCACTTGGGCTTGCTTGGGAACATGGAGAAGTTAAACGTTGCGGGTGATGGTACACCCATTGTTACTTCTGCCTACATCCGCAGTAAATCTACTTGTGTTTGTCGCGCCCAAGGACTTGCGAACTGTAACCATCCTCGCGTGTATTCCCAACCCGATTGCGACTCCGGTTGGGATAGTGCTCGCGAGAAATATTTCAACGGATACCACATGTACATGTTTAATGCTTGCGACAGCCCACATGACTTGCCTTTGTACCCTCGACTGCATCTCGCCTCATGTCACGATTCGGTCAGCTTTGTCGTTAGTATGGTTGAGTTTTCGCAACGTTTTACCTTGGGCACGTTGGATAAAATTCTTTTGGATGCCGCACACGATGCCGAAGCCATTTACACGCTCATTGATCATCAGAAACAACAACCAATCATCGACCTCAACAAGCGAGGCAAAAAGAACATTGAAACCGGTGGGGCTGTACAAATTTCCCCCGAAGGCGTACCCAT
>JBBDZA010000007.1:0-8790 GCA_040900425.1 Parcubacteria group bacterium | reverse complement strand
AACCAAGATACTCGCCTTCAGAGGGCGATGTCCTACCATTAGACGATCCCGCAATATGCAGGTACCCCCGCAATAAATCACAGAATACCTCAAAATCAATGCTTTCTCAATATCAAAAGTTTTCTGTTATAATCTAGTCACACACATGGCCAAGAAGTCAGGACGCCACAAATACATCTTCGTGGTCGGCGGAGTCATGAGCGGGGTCGGCAAAGGTATTGCCACCTCCTCTATAGGTGTCATCCTCCAGTCAAAGGGGTTCAAAGTCAGCCTGATGAAGGCTGACCCTTATTTAAATGTTGATGCCGGGACCATGAATCCGGTCGAGCACGGAGAAGTCTTCGTCCTCGACTCTGGGCTAGAAACTGACCAAGATATGGGCAATTATGAGCGTTTTCTCAACGCCGACATGCCGCCGGAGAATTATCTGACTAATGGCATGGTCCTCAAGCATGTTATTGATAAAGAGCGCGCTCTCGGCTACAACGGTAAGTGTGTCGAGCCTGTCTACCACGTTACCGAAGAAATATTTAATCGGATACGAAGTTCAGTGGCGAAGACTCTCGCCGACATTACCACTATCGAGATAGGCGGCACGGTAGGCGAGTATCAGAATGCCATCTTCCTCGAAGCGGCTCGCATTATGAAGATACAAGAGCCTGATAATGTCATGTTTGTCATGGTTTCTTATTTGCCCGTGCCAGGCAAACTCGGGGAAATGAAGACTAAATTGACCCAGAATGCCATCCGCCAGCTCAATTCCTATGGTATCCAGCCGGATATGATAATCGCTAGATCGGAAATGCTCATTGACCAAAAGCGTAAGGAAAAAATAGCTCTGGCTACCGGCGTCTCTAGCGAAGACATCATCGCCGCTCCTGATATAGACAGTGTTTACGATGTGCCCGTTAATTTTGAAAGAGACGGTTTGAGCGAAAGGATAATGAAGCATTTGAATTTGAGACCTAGACAAAAAGACCTTATCTCCTGGCGTAAATTTGCGAAGAAAACGAAGACAGTAAAGAAGGAAATAAGGTTAGCGGTCGTAGGCAAGTATTTCGACACCGGGGATTTCGTGCTCTCTGATGCTTATGTTTCAGTCATTGAAGCCGTTAAATTTTCCGCCTACTGGCAGGATGTCAGGCCTAAACTGGTGTGGATAAATTCTAAAGAATACGAAGACGGTAGGCGCCAAGTGAGTGAACTTGAAGGCTATGACGGAGTGATAGTGCCAGGAGGGTTCGGCTCACGAGGAGTGGAGGGGATTATCAGCGCCATTAAATATGTAAGGGAAAATAAAATTCCGTATTTCGGCCTCTGTTACGGTATGCAATTGGCGGTTATCGAGTACGCAAGAAACGTAGCTGGACTCAAAGGTGCTCATACTACTGAAGTAAATAAAACGACTAAGTATCCAGTCATAGATGTCATGGAAGACCAGAAATCTAAAATTCAAGATGGTAGACTCGGCGGCACCATGCGCCTCGGAGCATATCCTGCCGTGCTTCGACCAAAAAGCCTGGCTCACAGAGCTTATAAAACTGATACAATAAAAGAGAGGCACAGGCACCGCTTTGAAGTCAATCCGATTTACATGGAAAAAATTGCGAATGCGGGGATGGTCTTTTCCGGCATGTCGCCAGATGGGACACTTTGCGAAATAGCCGAATTGCCGGGAAGTGTGCATCCATTTTTCCTAGCCACGCAATTCCATCCTGAATTCAAAGCCCGGCCGCTCTCACCTCATCCTCTTTTCAATGCCTTTATCAAAGCCGCTATAAATAAAAAGAAGTGACCCTCTTCGTCGAATTTTCCCTCATAGTAGTGATTGCTACTCTCTTGTCATTTGTCATGAAGCTTTTCCGACAGCCTCTCATTGTTGGCTATATTGCTGCCGGAGTCATTGTCGGTCCGTACGCTTTCAATATCCTTCAGGCTCATGAGGAGATCGAATTCTTTTCGAGGATTGGTGTTGCCATTCTCTTGTTTATTGTTGGACTAACGCTTAATCCGGACGTCATGCGCGAGGTGGGGAAGGTGTCTCTAACTACGGGTATTGGGCAAGTGCTCTTCACTTCTCTGTTTGGTTTCTTTATCATCCGGGCTTTGGGTTTTGAAACTCTTCCGGCTTTCTATATCGCAGTGGCCCTGACCTTTTCGAGCACCATCATTATTTTGAAGCTCCTCTCGGACCGTGGAGACACCCAGAAACTTTACGGCAAGATATCCATTGGCTTTCTTCTGGTTCAGGACGTTATTGCCTCCATTCTCATTTTGAGTATTACCATCTTGGGCGCCGCCGCCATTACGGACCTTACCATGCTCTCCGGAGCGGTGGCTTCTCAAATTGCTTTACTTCTTTCCAAAGGTCTTGGAGCAGGCATCGTGCTTTATTTGGTGAGCCGATATATCCTGCCCGGCATTTCCAGATTTGTCGCTGGTTACCAGGAAATATTGTTCATATTTTCCCTGGCGTGGGGGTTAGGTATTTCCTCGCTCTTTTATGCTCTCGGCTTCTCTATCGAGATAGGCGCCTTAGCCGCTGGCATCACTTTGGCCGCATCGCCTTTCAGCTACGAAATCGCGTCAAGGATGAAGCCTATGCGCGACTTCTTCATCATGCTCTTCTTCATCCTGCTTGGCTCAGAGATAGTACTTGGCCAAATCGGAACACTTCTTGTACCCGCCGTTGTTTTGAGTCTCTTCGTCCTCATCGGTAACCCGCTCATTGTGGTTATCCTGATGAATCTTCTTGGCTATCGGACCCGCGCGGCCTTTATGGCTGGCCTGACAGTCGCGCAGATAAGCGAGTTTTCTCTTATTCTCGTGGCGCTGGGATTTTCATTCGGCCACTTGGGACAAGAGGCAGTTTCTCTCGTCACCTTGGTAGGCATTATCACCATCTCCGGTTCCACCTATCTCATTTTGTACGCTGACGGTATCTATGCGAAATTGAAGCCACTCCTCAAACTCCTTTCTTTCAGACGGTCGCACATATCTCTATCATTGTCGGGAGAAAATCAGCCAGACATAATCATCTTCGGCTACGATAGAGTCGGCCACGACTTCGTCAAAGCGGCCAAAGAGATTAGCCCCAAATATCTGGTTGTCGATTTCAACCCGCAATCAATAAAGCGGCTCGCTCTCGGTGGCATTCCTCACAAATACGGTGATGCGGAGGATTTGGAATTTCTCCAGGAGATTGGTTTGACACAAGCCAAGCTCGTGGTTTCCACCATACCGGACATTAAGACCAATCTTCTGCTTGTCCACTATTACCGCTCTAGAAATCCTTTGGGCATCATCATCACCATTTCTCATTCCACGGAAAATACCGAGGCACTCTACCGAGCGGGTGCTTCTTACGTGGTTATGCCGCATCACTTGGGTGCCAGAGAGGCCGCTTCTCTCATTTCAAACCATCAGTTTAATGCAGAGGCGTTCGAAAAAGAAAAATCCCAGCACCTCCAGATTCTTCAGGAACGGGCGGGAAGTTTGATATAGCAGATATGTTGACAATAACGGAGGGCTCTGTATTTTTTATAAATTTCATCTGGTGTCTTGGAGTGACAGACTTTCCCGCAGGCCGAGAAAGACGATAATAGCAACCACCAGGAATAATTTTTCAAAGGAAACCAGATTCAAAGCCACGGCCCCTATGGCGGCACCCAGGATAACGCTTGCGGGGCGGGTTAGCCGGAAGATGCTGATGAAACCGGTATCATCGGCGGCTATCTGTTTAAAGAAATAGCTTTCAGTCATGATTTCAATGAGGCTGGCTCCCACTCGCGATAAGAAGAGAACGGCCATCCAAGCCCAAAATATTTTTCCAATGAAAGGCATGATTAGCAATGAAAGGCCAGTGATAAGGAAGCCGATGCTTAACATTTCTTTTTCGCCGTAGAAGCGGTCGGCCAGTTCTCCTGCAGGCCACTGGAAGAGTACGAATGGTAGAAGCATGACGGTAAACATCACACCCAATTCAAGCCAGTCGAAGCCGAGGTTTGAGTGGAGATAAATTGGCGTGTAGATAACCATGAAGACAAAGAATGATTCAAGCACGAGCCGGGACAAGGTAATGCGGCGCACGCTTACATTGTTCCACCAGTCACCGAATGGTAGTCGGGCAGAGTGGTAGAATGGCTCATGTTCCTTCGGGGTCTCGGTCTTGAAAGAGAAAAGGGCGAGCATTATTGGCACAATAAGTAAAAAGCCAGCGGCTAAGTAGACTGGTCTAAGCTCATCGCCTATGCTTGAAAAGAAAGCCAGAGCAAAAGGTCCTAGAGCAATACCCAGATTGAGTACGGTCAGATAAGAGCCTCTGATTTCGCCAGTCTTGCCGTCGAGCGACAGTTCTTCAAGAAAAATGTCGAGGCAATAATAAATCATGGGCAGGGAACTGGCGTAAGCGATGAAAGAGAGGGCAACGAGCCACGGCCAAGTGGCGAAAGCCAGGCTGAATGTGCCGAGTGCGGCCAGAAAAAGAAAAATAGAAAGGAGTGGCCGCTTGCCGAACCGGTCTATCAATTTAGGAGCAAAAAGAAAAATCATCACAGTGCCCAGAGCCCCGATGATAAATACGAGACTGACGGCACCCGAACCAAAAAAGCTTCCCAAGAGGGAAGAATTGACATAGAGAATAGCACCAGCGTGGATAGAGAGGAAAAAAGTGGCGATAAAGACCGGCACGAATCTAAGCATGTTTCTAGATTATAACCTTATAAAATGCAAAGCGCTCACCTTGCGGAAAGCGCTTTGCCCCTTAATTATACACCAAGGGGTATTTTCGATTTAAGAGAAAGTAGTCAAGCTGTGGATAATTTCTATGTTCCCAAAATAACTGGTATGACTATTGGCTTTTTAGCAGTCCGTTGAAAGAGGAAGCGGGAGATGTCTTCCGTCACGGCATTTTTAGCATAATCGAAATTAATGGGGTTCATGCCCACAGTCGTCCCTTCTATGGAACGCTTGATAATGTGCCGTGCTTCGGAGAGAAGTTCCTGGGACTCGCGCAGATAGACGAAGCCTCGGGCAATGATGTCGGGGGATTTTTTAAGCCGGCCTGTTCTCGTGTCGACAAGAGCGATGACGACAAAGATGCCGTCTTCGGCGAGCATCTTCCTGTCGCGGATAACCACTTCGGAAATATCGCCAACCGAAAGGCCTTCCACCACCATATCTTCCGACGGTGCCTTTTCGGGCAGTTTGACAAATTTATTACCCTTATCCTGAATCTCTATAATGGAGCCGTTGTCAGGCACGATAATATTTTCACGTGGGAAACCGAGGGAAGTGGCAATCTCCGCATGAATCTTGAGCATGAAGTGGTTGCCGTGGATAGGCATGAAGTATTTGTAGGGCATCTGCTTGTGGAGCCATTCGACTTCGCCACGCTTGCCGTGGCCAGAGGTGTGCACATCTGAGTCGTTGTAAGTAATGATTTTGGAATCATGGCGATACAGATTGTCCTTCAGCTTGGCAATAGCGCGTTCGTTGCCTGGGATAACTGAAGAGGAAAGGACTATTGTGTCGGTGCGGTCCAGACGGATAAACTTGTGGGTCTTGTTGGCCATGCGCATGAGAGCGGCAAATTCTTCTCCCTGGGCGCCGGTTGTAATGACCATAATTTTATTGGGCGCATACCTGGGAATATCTTCAGCAGGAATGAGGTGTTCAGTCTCCACAAGATTGAGATGTTTGATTATCTCCACGTTGGTCTTCATGCTTCTGCCTTCGACTACGATTTTTCTCCCATAGTGACGCGCCATCTTGATAAACTCAATAACTCGCTCAACCTGTGAAGCGAAGGTAGCCAGAATGATGCGGCCCGGAGAGCTGGCTACAATGGCGTCTATATTCTTGATAATTTTCTTTTCGGAAGGGGAGAAGCCGGGTTTCTCGACGCCGGTCGAGTCCATCATGAAGAGGAGAATCTTTCTATCCTTGAACATTTTGTAAAGTTCCACTTCCTTGTCATCCGGCACTCCGTCCTCATTTTCTATTCTGACATCTCCGGTACTGACAATGTCTCCGAAAGGGGTTTCTATAATAATGCCAGTGGAATCGGGAATAGAGTGAGTTACGCCGAAGAAACGAACTTTAAGATTTTCGCTTATAGCAATCGATTTATCATCCGCTCCCACAATTTTGATATCGAGGGGCGTTAAATGCGGGAATTCTTCCTGGCGCTTCTTAATAAGAAGGGCTCCGAACTCGCGGGTGTAGATAGGCGGATTGCCGAGGCGCTCAATGATGTAGGGGATAGCGCCGATGTGATCTAAGTGGCCGTGAGTAATGAGAATAGCCCGGATTTTATCCTTGCGTTCTTCAAGATACTTGATGTTCGGCAGGATGTAGTCGATACCGGGGGTATCTTCATCTGTGAACATAATGCCGGCGTCGGCCACGATGATGTCATTGCCGAATTCAAAGACCGTCATGTTGCGACCAATACCTTCCACGCCGCCAAGTGGAATGACCCGAATACTTTCGCCGAGTGGCGGTATGATGTCGTGTGGCTTCCTCACGGCTAAGGGAGTATTAGTCCTTCTTCTTGTGTTTTTGTGGCGCCGGCTTCCCGTAAATGTGTTGTTCATTATTTGTTAAATTTTAATTGGTGAATATTTTCCAAACTTTATCAGTTTCGATATACCAGTCTCTGATGCCGAGAAATCTGTCCTGTGAGACTGTCAACGAATTGAGGTTTAAGGCTTCTATCTTATTGGGCACGACATAAAGGAAACTAGGAGTATAAAGAAAGACTGCCGGGACGTCAGCTTCCAATTCCTTGGCAAAGGCTTTGTAACTTTCCTCTATCTTCTCCGGGTCGCTTGCCGATCTGGCATCATCGAGGTGTTTATCCGCTTTACTATTAGCATAGAGCGCGATGTTGAGGCCTGGGTCTATCCTCTGAGATGAATGCCAGAACGGATAAAGGTCTCTATCCCTACCGACCACTTCGCCGAAGAGAAGGGCGTCGAAATTCCTCGGGCGGATGACGTTTTGATTCAGGTCTCCGGTCTCGAAGACCGAGATGCTGACATTAGCACCGAGCTTCTGCCATTGGGCGACAAGTTCGCTCGCTACTTGGCGAAGTTCTGGAGCGTCCCCGGTAGAGATTGAAAACGACAAGGCAATTGTACCAGAGGTAGATTTCTTTTCAAGTATACCGGTTTCGGGATTGGCCTGCCAACCTGCGTTACTCAAAATTTCTTTAGCCGCCTCTATCCTCCCTTCTTGTGTCGGAGTCTCTCCGGAGGCCTCGGTCCACGAATAGATGCCGGCGGGCATGGGGCCGCTGATAACCGTGGCGTATCCACCAAGAACTTTCTCGATGATTTCCTCTTTTGGGCTAGCCATGTCGAGAGCCTGGCGTACTTCTTTGTTGAAAAGGACCTTAGACTGATTTTGATTAAAAAAGACGGCAAAAACTCTCGGCAGGGGAGAAGAGACTATCCGGGAACCGTTCTTCTTGAGCTCAAGCATTTTTTCCGGCGAAATGCCTCCAATACTTCCCACTTCGTGACGGTTGTAGGCCTCGATTAAGGCGACTTCACTCGAATAAAATCGAAAAACAAGGCTCTTTATAAACGGCGTTCTGAAAGGTGTGCCTTTGAAAGGAGTGAGTTTGTACAAATCAGGGATGCCGCCGGAGTTTCTTTCGACCCTCTCGACTTTATACGGTCCTGAACCAATGGGCAGGGTATTAAATTGGCTGAAAGAAAATTCATCATTCGTCACATTTTTCCAAATATGTTTCGGCAGGATACCGACAGTCAGGTTGTAGATAAAAGGAGTGTAAGCCTGTTTAAGCGTAAAGGAAACCGTCCTCTCATCTACTTTTTCGACCACAATGCCGTCCCAGTTGCCTCGGCGGGGGCTCTTGATACTTGGGTCTGTTATTTTCTGGATGGTAAATATGACGTCATCAGCAGTTACTGGCGTGCCGTCATGGAAGCGGGCGTTTTCGTGGAGGCGGACCGTGTAAACGCGACGGTTTTCGGAAATAGACACTTCCTCGGCCAAGTCATTCTCTATCTCATCATTGGCCGTCACGCGGACTAGGCCGGAATAGACAAGAGCGGCTAGGTTTTTATCTGCTTCGGAAATAGCCAAGACCGGATTGATAAAGCGCGGATTGCCGACAACCCCTTCTGTCAGAGTGCCACCCTCCCTGGGCACTTCAATGAGATAAGCATTGCCTACTTTCCACGCTAGAGTCAGTCCAGAAATGATAAAGAGCGAAACAAAAAAATAGAAAACCGCCTTTTCAGCTATGGTAAAGGAGCGCAGGATGCCGCGCACTGAATGTTCTTGGGGCATACTGAAGCGCCTCAAGAGAAGGGCTCGCCATTCTTTGTAATTCATTATTTATTTCTTGTAGTGAGTCTGTCCCACCGTGGCGGGGTCTGTCGAACTACCGACTGAGAAAAAGACTGGCAAAGGCGGAAAGGGTAAAGAGGACGGCCACGGTTAAAGTCGCATTGAAGGTTAGTTTCTCTAAGCCGCGGCGCATGAAGCGCCCTCCGACCGTATCGCCGCCACCAAAAGTGGCGCCTAGCCCGCCCTCGGAACGCTGGAGAAGAACTCCGGCGATGAGTAGGAGGCTCAAGAGAATCTGAATGTAGGGAAGAATCTGGGCCATTGTTTACCCCGAGCAAAGTCGAGGGACCTGTACGGGGGAATAGTAGCACGATTTGGACGAGTCGCGCAAACCTGGATATTTGACTTCTCACATTTTTTATATACAATGCTAGGGCAATTAAAATTTTTAAAATGATATGAAAAAGA
>JBBDZA010000006.1:0-1357 GCA_040900425.1 Parcubacteria group bacterium | reverse complement strand
CGTGTGTCTACTCATACTGTAGCATGTAATATTGATGTGTCAATACCATCTATTTTAACTGATTATAAGAAGAACCCCAGCGAGCAAGGCCATACCGAAATCCTCAATTAGAGTAATTTTTGTCAGTGGGACCTTCAGAAATGTTCCCAGGCAAGCACACGTGAATTCTTCTTTCCTGGCAATTTTGATGGCTACTCCAAGACCGCTAAAAGCCATAACGACAAGCTCTGCCCATAGTAGACCTCTTGAGAAAGGCAAGAGAATCATCGCCAGACCAAAAAACAACTCAATAAAAGGATAAACGTAGCCGTAACCAAACCATCTTTGTGCAAGAAGATCATAAGTAGAATATCCTTCCGCAAACCCCTTCAAATCCATCAGTTTAAAAGTAGCGAATGTCAGGAAGAAACCAATCATAAAATATGAAATAGTTTTATTCAGGGCAAATACTCCTACCCGGGCATCGCTTATAGAAATGACAATTATTGTCAGTAGTAAAACTCCTAAAATAACAAAGAGGGGCAGGTAGCTTTTCCAAGTTAGAGCCTCCAAACCTTTATCTGCTATTTTGTGGACTTTGAATGCCGCGTCATTTCTAGCCACGAGGGCCATTCCACACCTGGGGCATTTTCCGGGTTTATCCCTGACTACTTCTGGATGCATTGGACAGGTATACATAATTTATTCGTATCTAAGTTCTATCTTGTCTCCGTCTTTCATCGGGTATTCTCCAAGTTCCGTGTTTTCTTGCCCATTAACAGTCATCTTCACATTAGAGCCGAGAGAATTGATATCTTTGCCCCAGATTTTGAAGAATTGACCAAGAGTCGTGTCCTCTTTTCTAACAACCCCGGAAAACTCAAAATGGATGACACCCTCATTGGCATCATCGTGGGTATGAATGGCCGTCATTCTCATTCCCGAGTCATAGGTAGGAGTTGATGCGTATTGAGTGCCTATGCCAATGTTTGGAGGAATTATCTGTTTCTCTCCTTTGACATAAATGGTCAGGATAGGATGCCAGTGAATCCCTCGTGTAGAAAGGATATTTGGGTCATTAGACTGAAGGGATTTAGACCAATAAACACCTCCCGCAAGGGCGGCGATGATCACAATGATTATGAGTAAGTTTTTCATACGGGCTTGTAAAGTATTCTAGCACTAAAGGTTGTATAAAAAGAAAACCGCCAGACCGAAGCCAAGCGGCTTCCGTCAAGCGGTTGTGGTCCAAACAGGCTCATGAATTTTATTTTGTTATAGCACTCGAGCGAGTGTGTTGAGGTTGAACGCGACCCCTCGCTTATGCCAATCGAGCATTCCACCGGTGAGCTTGCGAAGCTTCTTTCGCGCCTCCTTA
>JBBDZA010000005.1:0-1380 GCA_040900425.1 Parcubacteria group bacterium | reverse complement strand
TAACAAAACAACTTCAAGAAATTGAGGGAGGATGATGCTGGGAAACACAAAGTCATTACCTATTACGGTAGAACAAGTATGGGCGGCGTATCAGGAAGTGCGAAGGCACGGAAAGTCAGCCGGAGTGGATGAGCTAACCTTAAAAGATTACGAGGAAGTCAGGAGTGATGAACTCTACAAAGTATGGAATCGTATGGCCTCGGGTAGTTATTTTCCACCATCGGTTAGACGGGTAGAGATACCTAAAACAGATGGGAAGAAGAGGGAGCTTGGTATTCCAACGGTCAGTGATCGGGTAGCGCAGACAGTAGTGAAGAACTATCTGGAACCGCTACTGGAACCACACTTCCACGATTACTCGTTTGCATATCGCCCGCACAAAAATGCACACGATGCAGTTCGGCAGGCGGCCGAACAATGCAGGAAGAAAGGGTATGTTCTGGATTTGGATATCGAAGGCTTCTTTGATAATCTTGATCATGGCTTAATGATGCGCGCGTTGGAAAGACACATCACTGAGAAGTGGGTGTTGATGTATGTGGAGCGCTGGCTGAAAGCACCGATTGAGCACAAAGACGGAAGCATAGAGTATCCAACGAAAGGCAGCCCACAAGGAGGGGTGGTCTCACCGTTGCTTTCAAATCTGTATTTGCATTATGCCTTCGACAAATGGATGAGCATCCACTATAGCGAGATAGTATTCGAGCGCTATGCGGATGACATAGTTGTGCACTGCGCAAGTAAACAAGAGGCAGAGCAACTATTAGATGCCATAAGAGAGAGGTTAAAACAATGCGGACTAAGATTGCATCCGGAGAAGACCAAGATTGTGTATTGTAAGAACTCTAACCGTAAAGACAAACATGAGGATGTCAGTTTTGACTTCCTGGGATTCAGATTTAAACCGAAGAAAGCCAGAAACAGAAAGACAGGTGAAATTTTCACCGACTTTGGACCAGCCAGTATCGGCAAGAAGTCAATGAAGAAGATACTGGATACAATAAAGTCCAAATACCTGCATCGCAGGGTCACTGATGAATTGGATGATCTGTCCAAGGACCTGGCTGCTCATGCGCGAGGATGGATGAACTATTTTGGCAAGATCAACATGCGGTTTCTTTACCCTGTAATGAACGCTGTCAATGGCAGGCTCATCATGTGGGCGAAAAACCGTTACAAAAGTCTGCATGGTAGTTCGTGGCAGAGTCGGCAATGGCTTCGGGAAATTTATCGGGATTACCCGAATATGTTTGTACACTGGAAATACGGTTTTAAGCCGTAGCCCATTAGGGACTTGAACAATAAGAGCCGTATGACGGGAGACTGTCACGTACGGTTCTGTGAGCGCCTCGGGGTGAAACTCCTCTTGGCTACTCGACA
>JBBDZA010000004.1:0-1385 GCA_040900425.1 Parcubacteria group bacterium | reverse complement strand
TGGCTGGCCGTCAACCGCTACCTCAAGGTTTGAATGTTAGAATAGGAAAGAATGCTGCCCAAGCCTTTCTCGCCCTTGAGAAGTCTTTTTAAAAAAGTCTCCGTCTTACTTTCAATTTTGATTTTTATTCCTTTGCTGCTGGTATCGTTCCGCCCCGGTGTGACCGGGGCCGACACGACGACCGATCTGCTTAAGCAAATCGACAGCTACAAAAAGAAGCTTTCGGAGTTGAGTAGCCAGAAGGACACCCTCGCCAACCAAATTGCCTATCTTGATAATCAGGTTTCCCTTACCCAACTGGAGATTCAAGCCAAGGGAGAAGAGATTAAACTCCTTTCGGGGGATATCGGCGATCTTTCGATCCGGCTGGAGCGGATCGGGAACTTCCTGGATTATCAGGAAGAAATCTTCGCCAATCGGGCGAGATTGGCCTACGCTTCCGACCAGCTCTCTTCCTTTGACATCGTTCTCGGAGCGGAGAACTTGGACGACGCTCTCCGCCGGATCAAATACCTGCGGGTCCTCGAGGACCAGGACGTCCAATCCCTGACCGAGATCCGCGACATCCGGACCGGTTTTAAGGAGCAGAAGACGACCCTGGAGAACAAGAAATCTTCGGTGGAGAAGTTGAGAAAGGAGCTGGATCAGAAAGAGGATTCGCTGGCTCAGCAGAAGAGCGCCAAGCAGAACCTGCTGGCGGTGACGCGGAACAGCGAGCAGGACTACCAGCGCTTGCTCAAGGAAGCCCAATCCCAGCTGGAAGCGATCCGGCGGGCGGTCAGCTTAAGGAAGGGGTACACCCCGCTCTATAACCAAACGTATTGCAACTCCTGGGGCTGCTACTACAACCAGCGCGACGCCCAGTGGTTCTATCTCCCGTTGGGCTACTCGCGGCTGTCGGTCGGGGAGTATGGCTGTTTGGTGACTTCGATGGCGATGGTCGCTAGCCACTACGGGAAGAACATTCGGCCTTCGGACATCGCTCTGACCCCCTCGGCTTTCTTTTCCAACACCGCTTACCTTTACTACACCTTTACCGTCAAGGGGGTGACTCTGTCGCGGACGAATAGTTACTCCGGCCTGAACCGGACCGTGGTCGATAAGGAGTTGGCGGCCGGTCGGCCGGTCGTTGTCGCCGTGATGAACTTCGGGCACTACGTCGTGATCAAAGGGAAATCCGGCAGCGGTTACATCATGAACGATCCTTGGTACGCGAACGGCCGCGATATCCCTCTAAACCGCTACTACAGCAACTCTTCGGTAAGCGGAACGTACACCGTGCGGGTAAATTAAGGCGATCTTCCCGTTCTTGACATCTCATTCCCATTGCCTTAACATTCTTTCTGCCTGCGTAGATTATTGTTCGTTTCGGGGTTAAGGTTGGA
>JBBDZA010000003.1:4877-9430 GCA_040900425.1 Parcubacteria group bacterium | reverse complement strand
TAAAACCCCAAATATTCTAAAATTCTTTCGACTAGTGGTAGTGAGTGAAATTCTTCCGGCAAGATACCTGAAAGCTTCTCATTTAATTGTTCCGGATCAACCCCCTCTCCAATAGGAACAATGATAAGGGGCATTAAGAGCTTCTCCGAGCGCAGGATTATTTTTTTGTGCGGGTGCTCTGTATCTATCCAGAAGGACTCTAGGCTCTGATACGGATAGCGGACCTGGCCGCGGGTAATGCCTTTTTCATCCACGGCTATGTGCAAAGTTTTCGGAGGACGGTTGATAAAAAGAGAAAGGGTAAAAGCACTGATTAATATCAGGATGGCAAAAATAATGTTACTGAAGATGACCGCCGCAATAGCCACGGCAACAGAGATGATGCCGACCGCCCAGAACCAGTCAGAGCTTCTTTCCTTATGCTCGTACTCATGAGCGTCCCACTCGAGCCTAAAAGAAGGTTGTGCCATAGTTGGTAAAATTGTATCATAATCTTTACGAGGCAATTCTCTGATGATTGAAATACTTTCGTACTCGGTTCTCATAATGCTTGCTTCTCTAGTGGGGGTGTTCTCCGTGTGGCGCAAAGCAGGAAGGATTATAGAGCGCAATCTAAGCGTTTTAGTCAGTTTTTCGGCCGGGGTTTTTATAGTCATCGCTTACGAGTTGGGGGTGGAAGTGGTGGAACATTCGCAAACCCCAGGTTCTGGCCTGGCGTGGATTATTTTCGGAGCGTTCGCTATCTGGCTTTTGTTTAAATTCTTGCCTACGGCACACCATCATCATGATGATGCGCTTGAGACGCGCTCTCATTCTAGGCTCGATGCTCGCCGTATTCTGACAAGTGACGCACTTCACAATCTGGCAGACGGCCTTCTCCTGGCGGCTTCTTTTGCCGTTAGTTCTTTTCTTGGCATGTTGGCCGCTTTAAGTATCTTTATTCATGAATTAGTGCAGGAGATGTCAGAATTTTTTGTCCTACGGCAGGCTGGCTACTCTACTAGGGCGGCTCTTCTTTTGAATTTTGGCATATCGACGACAATACTTTTTGGAGCCCTCGGTGGATTCTTTCTCCTGGAAAGCTTTGAAATCTTGGAAGTGCCGCTTCTTGGTCTGGCTTCTGGGGCATTCTTGGTAGTCGTTTTCCACGACCTTATTCCTCACTCGGTTAGAGCTTCACATCATAAAAATCTTTACTGGCGGCACGCTATCTGGTTTTTAATAGGCGCGGCCTTGATGTTTGCCGTCAACATGCTTGCCGGACATTGATTTTCGCGCCAAAAAGTGTTTTAATCTTTGATTATTGGAGGGGTGGCAGAGAGGTCTATCGCACCGCACTTGAAATGCGGCGTGCCGCAAGGTACCGTGAGTTCGAATCTCACCCCCTCCGCCAGTTATTTTTCTCTCGATTGATGCACTGTGAAGCTTAGGTTGCGTATCCGGAAATATGATACAATAATAATTGTATGGCGGAATCACAGCAAAAAGAAAATTTTACCGCGTCGGTTCTTTTGGTGGAAGACGATACTTTTTTGATGGAGCTTATGGGGAGAAAACTGCGGCAATTTAATCTCAAGGTTTTGATAGCAATTAACACCAATGACGCGCGCGAGGTTTTGGAAAAAGAGCCGGTGGATGTAATTTTGCTTGATATAGTGCTTCCCGGCAAGAACGGAATTACTTTTCTTAAAGAATTAAAAGAAGATCCGAAATACAAAGAAATTCCCGTGATTATGGTTTCCAATCTTGGCCAAAAGGAAGAAATTGAACGGGGCATGGAAGCCGGAGCGGTACATTATTTGATAAAGGCGAATTCCACAACCGATGATATTGTCGCAAAAGTGCTAGAGGTTTTTAATAAGAAATAATTTTAAAACAATGGCGATCAAAGCAGGAGTCGGCTTAAGCAAAAATATCATGGATCCGAAGAGCGCGGCAACCGAAGCTACGATGGTGGCGCTTGAGCGCTTGGGTGGAGAAAAACCCGATTTTGTGATTGCTTTTTCTTCTGTTGCGATGGATCAAGAGGCGGTTATGCGCGGAATTAACGAGGTGACAAACAACGCGCCAATGATTGGTTGTAGCGACGCCGGCGAGATCGTATCCGACGGACCGTTTACAAAATCCGTTGCCGTAATGGCAATCAAATCAGATTCCTTAGTGTTTACCCCAGGAATTGGAATGGACATCAAAAAAGGCGCGCGCGAAGCCGGGCGCTCTGTCGCGCGCGATGTTTTATCGCGTTCGCAATCCCAGCTCAAATCATTTATTATGCTGCCGGATGTTTTGGTTGGGAATGGCGCCGATGTTGTTCGTGGAGTGCTTGACGAGCTTGGGGGGCATTTCCCGGTTGTTGGAGGCGCCGCTGGAGATGATTTTGCGTTTAAAAAAACATACCAATATTTTAACGGCAAAGCGTTAAGCGGCGCGGTGGTTGGAGCGGGCCTTTCTGGCAATTTTCAGTTTGCAATCGGCGTGCGCCACGGTTGGATGCCCATAGGCCCGTCCATGAAAGTCACAAAATCTGAAGGAGCGGTTGTGCATGAGCTTAACGGTCGTCCGGCAATTGGCATTTATGAAGATTATTTTGGCGACAAGGCGAGTGATTTGTATAAAGAACCATTGGCACGCATG
This sequence comes from Parcubacteria group bacterium, assembly GCA_040900425.1. Taxonomy (GTDB): domain Bacteria; phylum Patescibacteriota; class Minisyncoccia; order Phycocordibacterales; family Zambryskibacteraceae; genus UBA5004. Next base: position 6,796 of record JBBDZA010000003.1, on the reverse strand, counting down.
GCGATCACGTATCCATTAGGGATTAAAGTTCAAGGGCTTGACGAATACTTGATTCGCGATCCGATTACGGTTGATGAAAAAGGCGCGATTACCTGCGCGGCGGAGATTCCTGAAGGGTCGGAGGTTCGGCTGATGATAGGAAGTAAGGAAAAAGCGATTGAGGCGGCAGAAGGAGCCGCGCGAAAACTGATGAGCGATCTCAAGGAAAAAAATGCGACGCCGAAATTCGCCCTTATGTTTAACTGTATTGCAAGAGAAAAACTTTTTGGGCAAAAAGCAAAGGACGAAATAAAGGCCGTTATGAAAATATTGGGTGACATCCCGCTTTTGGGTTTTTATACATACGGCGAACAGGCTCCGCTCGCGGGAGAAACGCTACGACCCGAGCTTGTACAGTCAAAATTTTTCAACGAAACGGTCGTTATTTTTGTTGTCGGAGAATAAACATGACTAACGTTGTCTGGATGTTTCTGGGAGTTAGCATCGCGGCCGCCGTGATCGTTACAATAAGTAACGTTCGCTTGCACATTACTAATAAAAAGCTTAAGGAGTTACTTAAAGAAAATTACGAAGTAGGGAAGACCTTGGTTCGCCGCGATATTGAACTGACTGAAGCCAACTTACGCCTAATGGCGCTTGATGAAAGCAAATCAGAGTTTGCGTCTGTCATGGCACATCAGTTGCGCACGCCCTTAACCGGCATTCGCTGGGCGTTTGAGGAGCTTTTAAGCCGGGAAGAACAGCTTATTCGCGAACACAAAAAAACCATCATCGGCGGACTCAACTCCACCAAGCGGATGATTGAACTGGTAAACGATTTTTTAAATACGGCAAGAATTGAAGAAGGGAGATTTGGGTTGGAGCTTGCGAGAAAACCGTTTGCCCCGATTTTATCTGAAATTATTAATAGAATGGAGCGTCCTGCCTTAGAACGGTCAGTAAAAATAATTCGTTCATTCGAAGATAATCTGCCGGAGTTAAACGTAGATGAAGAAAAAATCGGCATAGCTCTGGAGAATGTTTTAGACAATGCTGTAAAATATACCCCAAGCGGAGGCGAGGTAAAGGTTGCCGCGAAAGTTACTGGCAAGAATTTATCAATAGAAATTTCCGACACCGGCATTGGGATTCCAAAAGATCAAATGAACCATATTTTTGATAAATTTTTTAGAGCAGAAAATGCCGTGCGCCAAGAAACTGCCGGCAACGGATTGGGTTTGTATGTGGTAAAAAACATTATTGAGGGGCACGGCGGAACAATTTACCTGTCCAGCGTCGAGGGAAGTGAAACTAAAGTATCAATAATTTTGCCATTATGATAAAAACTGTGACATTTAGACCTTCACGCATCGGATGTCCGTCTATTCCGGGGACGGTTAAGGGGATTATCGTTTCTTTGCCGGGCGTTCAGGACGTGGAAATTTATTATGAAGAACGTTCTATTGGCGTGTCGTTTGACGATTCAAAAATTTCTGAAGACGCCATTTCAAAAAAAATAGGCGAAGAGATCGGGTTGGCGTTTGTGCCTGTTCACCCGGGCGAAAAACCAGGCGGTTCCGATGGTGCGGCGTTTACCTGCCCGATGTAGAAATTTACGATATTGTACTCACACGTCTTCTTCTTAAGTTAAAGAAATAAAGAGCCGTTTGACAGTTAGTACGATAAAGCTTGTAGGCAACGAATCTTTGTGCTTGCGATAGAATATAAATATGGGGACTATTGGTGAACAATTTAGACACATGGCGAGGGTTCGTTTTCAATATGCAGAAGCCATTGAAAATAGAAAAATTGCCGATGTTATTGAAAAGATTGATCCGATAGAACCTCGAATAAGAAGTTTGTATCAAGTAGTCCTGCAAAGGAGATGACAAAAGAGCTATTTAGCTAAGTTGTGCAAAGTTGAACTTTGCACACTTTGC
>JBBDZA010000003.1:0-4777 GCA_040900425.1 Parcubacteria group bacterium | reverse complement strand
CTTTGCACACTTTGCTATACTGAAAACGCTTGAAAATACCTTGCAGAGCTTGGCCGACTACGGTTCCCCGCCTGCCGGGCCCGGCGGGCAGGCAGCCCGAGGTAGCCCGCAACATTTAACATGATTACCATCGACGACTTCAAAAAACTGGATATCAGGATTGGCAAAGTTATTTCCGCCGAGCGAATACCTGGTTCGGACAAGCTTATTAAATTTATTTTTGATATCGGCGGAGAAGAAAGGCAGATTATCGGCGGGCTCGCTATCGCCTTTCCGGAGCCAGCTGTTTTAGTTGGTAAGCAAATGCCTTTGATACTTAATCTGGAACCAAGGAGTTTAATGGGTTTTGAGAGCCAGGGCATGATTCTCGCAGCTGATAAGGACGGCAAGCCTGTACCCCTTTTCCCAGCGGACGAAGTTCCATCAGGAAGTGCCGTGAAGTAGATTTTGCTACACTACGGTGATGAGGCTCATGGCCATAGATTACGGGGAAAAGCGGGTCGGCATTGCTTCGACTGACGAAACAGGTAGATTTGCCTTGCCGCGGGCGGTCTGGCCTAACGACGATGCTCTTATAGAGAAGATATTGAAACTCAAACTCGAAGAGGGGATAGAAAAGATTATTATAGGAGAATCCAAGAATCTTGATGGTAGCGCCAATGCCATTCAAGAGAAGATAGAGGAGTTTAGAGGTGAGTTGGAAAAACTGGGAGTAGAAGTTGTTTCCCATCCGGAAGTCTTCACTACCCTCGAAGCCCGACAGCTTCAGGGGCAAACCGATATGACTGATGCCTCCGCCGCCGCCCTCATTCTTAAGAGTTTTATTGATACTGTGTATAATAAAGGCATATGACTTTGCTTGTAGGGAAGAAAACTTTTCTCGACCTCTTTCCCGCCCCAGAATTTCTCCTACTGTCGACTGCCGGTATCGTTATTAGCGATATTGACATTAAATTTGTGAGACTGCAGAGAGAGATTTTGGGGGACGGGTTCAAACTCGCCGATTCGAGCAAGGCAGAGACTCCCGAAGGAGTGGTTAGTTCTGGTCTCATCAACAATCCCGAGAAGCTGGTCAATATCCTGAAAGAGTTTTCATCTCGCCACGGCATTCCCTACTCACACGCTATTTTGCCGGAAGAAAAGGCCTATCTTTTTACCACCACAATCGGCTGGGTGCCACGAGAAGGCCTTAGGGATGCTGTCGCTTTTATAATTGAAGAGAACGCTCCCGTGTCCCTGGCTGAATCGGTTTTTGATTTTGAGATTGTAAGTGAGAGTGAAAGTGCTGACGAAATCAAATTGACCGTTTCTGTCCTACCTAAAAATGTCGCGAGCGCATACGTGGACGTCTTTGAGTCTGCAGGCATTACTCCCATCTCTTTCGATCTTGAGTCCCAGGCCATCGCCAGGGCAGTTATCCAGCGGGGAGATAGGCGTACGCATCTTATCGTCAATCTTTCTTTGAACAAGACCGGTTTCTATGTGGTTGAAGAAGAGGTGGTCCAATTTAGCACGACATCCGCTTACGGCATTGGCGCTCGCGACCCCTATTCCTATCTCGGCGACCTGAAAGCGGAAATGCGAAAAGTCTTTGCTTTCTGGAATGCTCGGACCGACAAGTCAGGCAAGTTGGGGGAAAAAATTGAAAAAGTGGTTATCTGCGGACTGGGTGGAAGTAGGGCGGATTTTGTCGAAAAGCTCTTGGAGGAAAGCGAAGTGCCACATGTTTTGGCAGATGTGTGGGTCAACATGTCTCCGTCGAGGAGCCATGTTTCGGGGATGCCGCTTGACCAGTCCCTCGACTATGCTTCTGCCATAGGCTTGGTCTTGCCGCGCGTCAGATAAAATATGTTCAAATTACTTACAGATGAAGAGAGGCAAAAAGTGGCGCACGAATACGCTTTGCGCAGGGCCATTGTAATGCTCTCTGCTTTTGTCCTTGTCTTAGTGGCGGGAATAATAGGGCTCCTGCCTTCTTATGTGCGCTCGAGCGCTCGTCAGAATGAAGCTCTCGAGCGCACCAATATCACTGACGCATCTTTTGAGAGGGGAGAAGAGGCCCAGCTTCAATCGTGGCTTCTATCAACCAACAAGAAGCTTCAGGTGCTTTCTCCAGCCCTAGATACGGACCGTCCATCAGAATATATAGACCGCATACTGGAACAAAAAGTCGTGAGCGTACACCTAACCGGCTTTTCCTGGGTAAGGACTCGGGACAATAAACTCACACTATCGGTTCACGGTGTAGCCAATGACCGCCAGTCTCTCATCTCTTTTGAAAACAGTATTAATTCGTCAGGGCACTTTTCAGAAGTCACTTTGCCGGTATCTAATTTGGCCAAGGACAGGGATATTAATTTCCAGATAAAGTTCTCGCCGGCCACGCCTCCTCCGTCCTCCCGAACGCCATGATTAAAGACAGCTCAAAACTTTTACTGACGATGCTATCCCTCTTTGCGCTTGTTCTTTTAGCCGTCCTCGTTTTAGGAGTTTACGATATCCAACGCAAGAACAAAGAAGCCTCAGCACTTCTTCATTTGGCAGACAAGGCGACTCGAACCAGGGTCCTTGCTCAATCAATAGAGGCGGCCCAAGAGAATGCCTCCGGGGACCTGGCGGCCTTTGATAGCCTGACCCTTTCAAGCGATAAACTGGTGCCTCTCATCGACAGTATCGAGGCAGCTGGCCGTATGCTCAACTTGGATACCGACATAGTGTCAGTGGATAGGACGGAAGGTAAAGGCTCCTCCGAGCCGGATATTATCCATATAGTTATAGAAGCCCAGGGACCATGGGCACAGGCACTCTCCTTTCTCCGTGCTATAGAGAGTTTGCCTCACCGAGTCGTGATAGAGGGATCTAATCTGGCGAGAGCCGAAGTCGGCTGGCGCTTGAGAGTCGCGCTCTCTCTTTATTCATTTGATTAATCTATGGAAGATACAAAAACATTTATAAAGAGTCCTGGCTGGGAGGTTAATGGCCGACCATTGGGCTTCGGCACGAGCCCAGAAGCCGATTGGAAGATTATCCTCGTTTCCACCGCAGTACTTTCCGTACTCGTTATTATCCTTAGCGTATATATGTTTATCAAAATAGATAAGGGTGAAATTTTTGTGGCGGAAAAGTCTAACGAAGAGGAGACCAAAGCCTTGGACACTGGGCTTTTAAGAGAAACTGTTTTGTATTATGAACATAAAGCCGCCGAGTTCGAGAGGATTAAGAGCACGCGCACTTTTGTAGCCGATCCTTCGTTATAATGAAGGATGTGCTAGCATGTCTGTGTTTCTCTAGCGTCCCCTGTCGCTTCGCGGCGGGGACGGCGCTCGGAAACAATGAGAATGCAGGCATTCTCGCTGTTCCTCGCTTGTCCCCGTAGCTTAATGGATAAAGTAGAGCTCTTCTAAGGCTTTGATGCAGGTTCGATTCCTGCCGGGGACACCGTTCACTTCTTCTTGGCCAGTTTTTTGACTGCACTGGAAACTGCCGGGACTATTTTTTTATCGAAAATATCGGGGATGATTTTTCCTGCTGATGGCTTTTTAACTACGGCTGCCAAAGCGACTGCTGCCGCCACTTTCATTTGCTCGCTAATCTGGGAGGTGCGGGATTCTATCGCCCCTTTGAAAATGCCGGGATAGACCAGGACATTGTTAATCTGATTCGGAAAATCAGAACGGCCTGAAGCCACAACGGCAGCACCGCCCCGTCGCGCTTCATCCGGCATTATTTCCGGAGTGGGATTGGCCATAGCGAAAATAATGGCGTCTTTCGCCATGGTTTTGATGCCGGAAGCTTTGAGCAAGTTTCCTTTGGAGACTCCTATGAAAACATCAGCATCTCGCAGTACGTCGAAAAGTGAGCCGGAAAGGTTTTCGGGATTGGTGATTTTGAGGATTTCTTTTTTAATGGGAGTTAAATCGCGCCTTTTGCCACTAATTACTCCGCTCGTATCGCAGACGAATATTTTGCGGAGACCGTATTGATAAAGCAATTTACTAGTGGCTACTCCGGCCGCACCAGCACCGTTTACAACCACACGTACCTTTTCTTTTTTCTTCCCGACTACTTTGAGCGCGTTGATTAGACCGGCAAGCACCACGATGGCCGTCCCGTGTTGGTCATCATGCATGACCGGTATCGAAAGCTCTTTTTTTAGACGTTCTTCTATTTCGAAACAGCGAGGCGCAGAAATATCTTCTAGATTGATGCCACCGAAAGTCGGAGCAATCGCTTTGACTGCGGCTATTATCTCATCGGTGTTCTGGGTGGAAAGCACGATGGGGAACCCGTCTATATTGGCAAAACGCTTAAAGAGTGCGGCCTTGCCTTCCATGATAGGAAGGGCTGCTTCCGGGCCAATATTGCCTAGGCCAAGCACCGCTGAACCGTCAGAGACAATGGCCACACCATTTTTGGTTGCGGTCAGGTCATAGGCTAGAGCCTTATTTTTAGCTATAGCCAGAGCCGGTCCGGCGACGCCTGGCGTATAAGCCAGAGACAGTTCTTCCCGGTTATTTATAGGCATTTTGCTAACCACGGAGATTTTGCCGCGGGCTTTGCGATGCGCCTGTATACTTAATTTTTGATAGTCTTTTTTCATTATTCTGGTGCCGAGGGGGAGACTTGAACTCCCACCACCTTACGGTGACAGCGTTCTGAACACTGCGTGTCTACCAATTCCACCACCTCGGCAGTTTGCCCAGTGCGGGATGAGGGACTCGAACCCCCGGCATCTTAGGTGTAAGCTAAGCGCTCTAACCAACTGAGCTAATCCCGC
>JBBDZA010000002.1:0-1447 GCA_040900425.1 Parcubacteria group bacterium | reverse complement strand
TGTCTTAGCCCCCTAATAGACTGCACAAATTCTGAAAAACAGATTTGTACAACTAAATTAGGGAAAGATGACAAAAACAAGACGAGTATTTACACCTGAGGACCGGCTAAGCCTTCTTCAGGAGGCAGAAAGGGAGGGGTTTACCGAGACATGCCGCAAGCACAATTTATCTCCCGCCTTACTTTCCAGATGGAGGAAGAAGTACCTGGCGAAGGGTGCTGAAGGATTGAAGCCAGCCTACCATCGTGTTGATCCGCAGGTCAGGGCTCTTGAGGAAGAGAATGAGCGCCTCAAGCGGATTGTTGCCAGACAAGCGATGGAGCTTGAAGTAAAAACGGAGATGCTAAAAAAAACTCCTATTCAGTTCAAGAAAAAAGGGAGGTGATGAAAAAGTTTACAGGTCGTTATCCTATCCATGATACGTCGCGTTGGATTCAACTGTCCCGGCGAAGTTATTATTACAAGGCTCATCCCGGACCGCGGGGAAAACGGGCCAGCACGCACACTCTGAAACAGGGTGCGCTGGTTCCCAATGAGGAAGTGCTCGGATTTATTCGCGGCTACCTGCTGGGAGAGCAGTATTGCGCCTATGGATATGATATGATTACCGACGAGCTGCGAAGAAATGGCTTTCTGATCAATAAGAAGAAGACCTATCGACTTATGGATGAGAATCGTCTGCTGATGGGAAAAGTTATTCGCAGCAAAGGAAAGCGAAAATGGGTGACCTACCGACGAATCAAAGCTGCCAGGCCAATGGAATATTTGTGCCTGGATATCAAATACGTATGGGTTCACGGAGAAGGACGGTGGTATTACCTGTTGTCCATCATGGATGTCTTTTCCAGGAAGATCCTGGTCCACCTGTTTCAGAAAAGCATCCGAAAAATGGATGTGGTCAATTTATTCCGGATGCTGCACTTGCGCTTCAATTTAAAAGGTGTGATCATCCGCAATGACAATGGTTCACAGTTCATTGCCAACCTGGTCCGGGAGTTCCTTCTTAAGCTGGAAGCTCAGCAGGAATTTACGCATGTAGCCACGCCAGAGGAGAATGCCTACATTGAGGCGTTTCACAGCATCCTAGACCGGGAGTTGATCCAGCGCTTTGAATTCAGTAGCTATTATGATGCAAGAAAACACCTCGAGCAATATATCGACTGGTACAATGCTCGCCGCAGGCACAAGGAAATCGGACGAATCACACCCAACCAGAAGTGGGCACAGGGCCAGTGGTGGTTTTCCGATAAGCAGCGCGTCATTGGAGCGGCACAGGTCTTGTCAAGGCCGGCTGATTCCATCAAAAATCAAAATAAAAATCAGCCGCTCTGTATCAGCCTTGACAAGGCCTGGGCTGATCCATACCTTAGCTTATCGGATGACCAACACGGCGAAACACTACAAAACCAAAATGAAAATTCTGTGCAGAAAATAGGGGGCTAAGACA
>JBBDZA010000001.1:0-1510 GCA_040900425.1 Parcubacteria group bacterium | reverse complement strand
CGTACGGCCACACCAACTCCGGCAAGAATATTTAGGGACACCCAGAGATGCGAAGGCGGCCGATGGGTTACAGTAAGTTCACAATGCGTTAATCAGTCAACGTGCACAGCGCCTCCACCACCGCCGCCTCCACCACCGCCGCCGCCTTTCTGCGCTCCAAGCTCTTTTTTCCAATGCGGAAATCCGTGCGGCACGGGAGCAACCTGTGGATATAACACGCTTGTCAATACTAATGTTGGCGGAGTCTGCGGACAGTCATCTTGCTCACGGGGAAATCCCGACAACAACTGTGTAGGACAGGCAAACGGCTGCGCGCCGACTACCATAGCGGGTACGGTATTTGTTGATTATAACGGCAACGGTATCAGGGAAGCATTAGAACCTCCGCTTACCAATCCTTCCATAAGTATCTCGGTTCAGGGACCGGGATCTAAAAACGTAACTTACCCAACATCGGGAAATTACACTATATCAAATTCGGGGAATGACTTAACCCCGGGAAGCTTTACGGTCTCCTATGTGCTTCCGTCAAGCTTCTTAAGTACCGAGCCCGCGGGAGCAACAAGCCCTTCTTTTACTGTAACCGTAGGACCGGCCTGCAATGTGGGAAGTTCTAGAAACGCTTCGTGCTCCGGCGGGAGCGTTTCAAATCTTAACTTTGGCGTATCATTTGCAAGCCCATGGATTCAGTCTATAGGATCCAATATCCGCAAAGACAGCGGATTCTCCCAGCAAATTCCGCAAAATGCTTCATGTGGCCCCTATGCTTCCCTTCCCGGTTCCGGTGGCTCACCCGGAATTATCTATTCCGGAGACAGCACATCAAACTTTGGAGAAGGACAAGCCTCCCAGACTAACTGGGTTGTAGGAGGATTAACTCATCCTGAAACCTACACCCCCACCCGCCCAAATCTCATAAGGACATCATATAACTACCTTCTTTCCGTTGCTAAGCAGGCAAATATAACACCAATAGACATTGCGGACTACTGCGGCGTGGGCGGAATTAACAACTGCACTCTGTCCGCAACTTTGCCAAATGGTCTTTACATTGCAAACGGCAACCTTACGCTTGTAGGCGGCACATACACATTCCCGGTCAACAAAAACTTTGTAATTCTGGTAAACGGAGACCTAACTATTAGACACAGAATTCTGGTACCCGGAGGCTCAACTGCTACATTTTCAAGCTCAGGCAATATTACAGTAGACAGAAGCGTTGGCCAAGCAAGCGCATCTTCAACTGCTTCGGACATTGAAGGATTTTATTCAACAGACAAAAACTTTATATCTGACGGCATTAACAATTGTGGAACAGGAACAGATTTAAGGCTTAATATCGCGGGCGCGGTTGTTGTAAACGCGGCATTGGGCGGTGGAACTTTCCAAAACAACAGAAATCTTTGTGCAGGAAATGCTTCTTGCCCGGCATTCGCTGTAAAAGAAAGGGCGGATTTTGTACTTAACGCACCCGAGTTTATAAAGCACCCAAGCTACATCTGGCAAGAGT